>JBJSYU010000224.1:0-4688 GCA_046089945.1 Candidatus Methylumidiphilus sp. | reverse complement strand
CCGGCATCCTGCCGGCCAATATTTGGGAATGCCTTAAACGCCGGCAGGGATGCCGGCGCTACGTCGATCAGCAATGCCTAAACCCCCTGCCGCCGCAAGCCCGGCGCCACGGCCTGAGCCATCGCCGCTTCGTCCAGTCCGCCGCCTAGGAAGCGGTTGAGCAAAGCGGCGGCGGCGGCGGGGTCGGCCAGCGCGGCGTGGTAGCTCACTGCCAACACGCTGACGCGGTCGGCATGGGCGGACAGAATCCCGCGCACGGCGTCCACTTGCTTGAGGTAGGCGGCGGCGAGTTGGCGTTCGGACAGCTTGCCGCCGGTCTTGCCGAGGCGTTCCAGCATCGCCGTTTGCGAGGCGACAATTTCTTGCAAAGGCCGCTCCATGAACACGATGCGGTAATGGTGCTTGAGCGGCAGATGCGGCAGCAAGGGCGCGACGACTTTAATCGCCTTGCCTTGGGCGTCGTCCAGCCAAGCCAGATCCGCCGTCCGCCCCAGTTGCTTGACCGCCTCCAGTTCCAAATAGCCACGCGGGTTGCTGTCGTCGGCCTCGCGCTCGCCGTCGGTCAACACCGGCAAACCGCCCGCCGCCAGCATTTGCATCAGCATCGAGGTGCCGGAACGCGGCAGGCCGGAGACGACCACAGTTTCGCCGTGGAGCTTGGGCAAGGCCGCGTCAGTCGAAAGCGCGGCCACCGAGGCGGCTTGCGGCATGTCCACGTCCAGCTTCACATCGGCGTCTTCCGGCAGCGGATTCCCGGCTTTGAACGACTCAATCCGCGCTGTTGCCGCTTTGGCGAGGGCGCGGTGTTCGTTGGCCTCTCGCAATTGTTCGCGGCTCAGGTAAATCTTGGCCAGTTCGCGGTGCGCCGCTGGGAACACCGGGTTTTGCGCCAGCGCGATGTGCAAGGCGGTGATGGCTTCGCCGGGGCGGCGCAAACGGCGCAAGGCCACGCCGCAGCAGTAGTGCGCTTGCGGGTTGTGGTAGATCAAGCCGATTGCCGCCTGCGCCGCCTGCAAGGCTTGCTGCGGATGCTTCAAGGCCAGATGCACCCGGCTCAAACCCAGTTGCGCCTGCGGATTGACCGGATCAATGGCGAGGGTTTCTTGCAATTTCGCCAGCGCGTCGTGCCAGCGCCCTAGCGCGATCAAGGATTCGGCTTGCTGTTGGAATAGGCTAGGGCGGTTGTGGACTTGCACTTGCTCCGCCAGCGCGAAGGCTTGCAAGGCTTGCTCGTGCTCGCCCGCCGCCGCCAGCACCCGGCCTTGCAGAAACGCAAACGTGTGGCGGTTGACGCCGGCTTTCTTGCGTAATTGACTTAGTTTGCGCTGCTCGTCCCCGGTCAAGTCTTCCGGTTTCTTGTCTTGCCATTCCTCGTTGAGCTTTTGCAATGCCTCCGCCGCCACTTGCGCATAGCGTTCCTTCTCGCGCCGCAGCCGCGCCAAAGTTTCCCGCGCCGCCTCAAGCCGGTCAAGGCGCAATTGGCATTCCAGCAAATGCACACCGAAGCGGCTTTCGTCCGGCCATTCGTCCCACAATTCGGCGAACAGCGCGGCGGCTTGCGGAATATGCTGGCTGTCTTGATAATCCCGCGCTAGGTTATAGCGCAATTCCTTCACGGTATGTCTGGCGGCTTCGGCGAGGTTTTCATCCGGCTTGTCGATATAGCCCAGATCCACCAATTGCTTTAAAGCTTCGGCTTGATCGACCGGGTCGGACTGCATGCCCGCCGGATGCAAACCCGCATCGCCCGGCACCGCGTCCCAACTGGGGATATATTCAACAAGCGGCGGTGCGGCAAAAGCGTTCAACAAAGGCTTGCCGTCCATATCGCGGCCCAGCGGCAAACCGTATAGCGCCAAAATCGTCGGCGCCACATCCAGCAAACTCGCCCCGAAAATCAACTCGTCCTGTTTCAAATCCGGCCCACGCATCGCAATCACGCCGAAATGCCGATGCTCGTCGGCGGGGCCGGCCGGTTCGTTGGGAATCTCACGCGGGCGCAGATGGTCGGGGTGGAAACCGTGGTCGGAGACGATAATGACCGTCGTGTCCTTATCAATCAGATGCAGGTATGCCCCCAGCATCAAATCATGGAATTGATAACCCGCATTCACCACCTCTTTATACAGTTCAAAATCCTCCGCGTTGACCCAATCCAAACGCGGCGGATGGTATTTCATAAAACCATGGCAGAAATGGTCGATGCCGTCGAAATACACCCCCATGAAATCCCAAGGCTCCAACTGCATCAAGGCCGTCGCGGCGGCGTGGACACCGGCATTTTCCGCCAATACTTTGGCGACCGCGCCTAGGCGCCTGTCTTTTTCCTGGTCAATCTCGGCGGCGCGGGGAATAAACGGCAGCAGCGTATCGCCTTCCAACTCATGCGGATGGATGCGGAATTCCGCCAAGGCTTCGACTAAACGCGGCGGATGCACCGTGCCGGGACGCAGCGGCCAAGGTTTGTCCAACGCCGCCGTGGCCTGCTGATAATGGTTCGAGACCATCACGCCGCTGATCGGCTCCGCCGGATGCGAAGGCCACCAGCCGACCACATTCGACTGCAAGCCGTTTTGTTGCAGGATATTCCACAGCGCCTTAGTTTTTCGCCCTAAATTGGTAATCGGACGCACGCCGCCGGTTTGCGGATCGGGTTCAGAGAAACCATGAATGCCGTGCTTGTGCGCGCGTTTTCCCGTGGCAATCGACGTCCACAGCATCGGCGACAGCACCGGGTATAACGTGGACAGATTGCCCATCACACCCTGGCCGACCAGCTTTTCCAGATTCGGCATTTTGCCTGCGTCCATTAGCGGCGTGATGACTTTCCAGTCGGCGGCGTCCCAGCCGAGGAGGAGGACTTTTTTGCTCATAGATCATTCAGGGATTTTGTTTCGGGCCAATGGTCTGTTAGCCAGGGCTTTCAAGGTAGTCTATAAAAATCAACGAGTTGCAAGCGAAGTTTCACATATAGCAGCAACTTTTTCGCTTGATAATCAATCAGTTGATTTTTACACCTTGAAAGGGCTGGTCTGTTAGCCTATGCCGAAGCATAGGCCAACCCTGGGAAAATTCAATGTACGTCTCGACACCTGCCACCCCCGACGAAGGGCGGCTTGCCCGTTTGTTCCGCAACGGGCGCAACCAAGCCCTGCGCATTCCCCGCGAATTTGAATTGCCGGGCGAGCAAGCCTTGATCCGCAAAGAAGGCAACCGCTTGATTATCGAGCCAATAGCCAGAATTTCGCTGCTGGACATTCTGGCCGAGCTGGAGCCTTTGGAGGAGGATTTCCCCGCCATCGAAGACCCGCCCCCGCAAGATGATGTGGAAGTGTAAGCCATGGACGGCTACACCCACTTGCTGGACACCAACATCGTCTCTGACTTGGTGCGCCATCCACAGGGCACGGCGGCGGCGCGTTTGGCTCTCGTGGAATCGGCGCGGGTTTGCACCAGCCTGATCGTCGTCAGCGAATTGCGCTACGGCGTGGCCAAGAAAGGCTCGGAGCGTCTGGCCCGGCAATTGGAGCAAGTGCTGGCCGGGTTGGACATCCTGTGTCTGCGGGTGGAGAATTGGCTGAGAGCTTCTTCCGCTCGTTTCGCTTAAGAACTGATGTTACGCAGCCTATAGGCAATGGCATTGAGAACCCCGAAGGGGTTCAAGCCAGTAGCCGGGGGTTGAGCGCCAGCGACACCCCCGGATGGTAGGTCAAACGACCCCGGAGGGGTCGCAGTCTTGCAGTGCCGTCGAATCCCCTGCTTTAGGGCACGGGCAGTGGGCATTGGCGGCGCGACAGGATTGGTGCCGCCTCGCAAGCCGCCAAAGCCTGCTTAGCTGCTGCCCATGAACCCCCCGCTGTAACCCGCCGACACCGTTACGCGCCTAACCCCCCCAGGGCTCTCAACACATCCCATGGGCCTTGCTTGCTATAAACTGCGCGGTAAACCTTCTAGCCGGGGCTTGCGAACCCCGGCCAACTGGCAACCAGAGGAATGAGCCATGAGCCGACCCGCTTTGCGCCTGCCCACACTGTACGAACAATTGCTGGCCTTGCCGGAACACATCACCGGCGAAATCATCGACGGCGAACTGTATACCCAACCGCGCCCCGCCCCTAGGCATTGCGAAGCCGGCAGCGTGCTGGGCATGCACATCGGCCCGCCGTTTCGGTTGGGGAAAGACGGCTCCGGCGGCTGGTGGATTGTGGACGCACCGGAAATCCATTTTGTCCGCGACACGGTGGTCGTCGTGCCGGATCTGGCCGGTTGGCGGCGCGAACGGATGCCCGCCCTCCCAGAAGACCACTGCTTTGAAGTCGCACCCGATTGGGTCTGCGAAATCCTCTCGGCGTCCACCGGGAAAAAGGACCGCATCAAGAAAATGCCGCTGTATGCCCGCCAAGGCGTGGCCTATGCGTGGCTGGTCGATCCGCTGGCGCGGACCTTGGAGGCGTTCAAACTGGAGCAAGGGTTGTGGGTGTTGATCGCCACGTTGGCGGACGACGAGCCGGTGAGCGTGGCACCATTTGAGGCGATCACGTTTTCGCTCGCGGATTTGTGGGGGTGAAAGGCGGCGGCGCCGGACGACTTATATTTGATACCGGCACAAACTGAACATCTGCGCTCCCTCCCCCTCGCAGGGGCAGGGCTGGGGTGAGTGCCTGAAAAACCAAGCGTTTGCCCTTCGC
>JBJSYU010000223.1:0-3437 GCA_046089945.1 Candidatus Methylumidiphilus sp. | reverse complement strand
CCGCAACATTCCAACAGGCTCTTGAACATGTCGCGCTTTATGACGAAGCTCTGGTGCGCTCGACGGATATTTAGGCTTAGTAACAAACAGCCTATAATTTTTTGGAGATGCCACAAGCGACAGCATTTCTTTTTGAGAAATTCCAAGCAGCTTGGCGAGCTTACTTTTGGTGGACAGCCTGAAAAACCGTGAATCTCTAAGCGGGTATTGTTTTGGCATGAGCATTAGGCGGGCATTGAATCGCCTTTGCTTCTTATTGTTTCGATCCAACCTAGCAATTTAAGTGCTTTTTCTGTTGCCGCAGAACGAAATTGACTTACATTGCCCTTGTCCAGCGTTTCGCAGAACATTAGCAAATAAGACGTTGGAATCTCAAAAGTTTTTGCGTAATTGTCGAGCAAATCGAGACTGGGAGTCTTCTTGCCCGACTCAAGTTCGGACAGATAAGAGCGGGAAATGCCAAGACGCTGCGCCAGTTCGATTTGGTTCATGTCGTGAAACGACCTCACCAGACGGAGGGCTTCACCCAAATTGCTTGTCATTGAAGTAAGCCTGATGTTGATAGGAGGAATGTTCGCTAGAAGTTATCCAACCAAGCCCTAAGCTGTTCCAGTAATGACTGTAGGTTTTCCCACAATCTTTCGCTTCGATAGACTAAACGAAGCGCTCCAAAGACCAAAAGCAACACCTTGCGGGGCCACTTTGGTTTCTGCTTCTGACAGGTTGGCAGCGTCTGGTTGGTTTCTTGGATACGATTTGTCATAGTTTTTATCTTCAGGTTACAGGCCAAAATCGGCCCTCTCGGATGCAACCTTAAGCCATGACAACGGAGGGAAACCAAACGCTTGTCCTTCTAGCGTCAAACCCCGCCCCCTCTCGGGGGCGGCCGTAGTGGTGGCGCGGACGGATGCCCGGCACCTCAGAAGGGGGAGAGAGGCGAAGCCTCCACGGGCAAAACAGCCCAAAGCAAAAAACCGAAATCCTCCTGCTGACTGAAACCGACAATTATTTTACGCAAGCGTCGCCGTAAGTCAACAAAAATTCTCTGTAAGCGAACACTTCTGAATTCGGCTTTAGCACCGGCTTATTGCTTCCGCCAAGGCTCCAGCGCAACCTGCGCCGCCTGCCGGTCTACACCCTGCCCGCCAACCGTATTCCGGTCAGCAACCGCCAACTGTTTTTAGGCTTAGGCTTTCGCTGGGGGCAGGAGCATACACAAAGGCTGCGCGACACCGAGCGGCCTTGGGCGAGGCGCTACATCGAACCCAGCTTTTTATACCGCCTGGCCCGCCGCGCCGAAATCGCCTGGGAAAAGCATCCCGTGCTAGGCCCGGTGGCCGAGCGCTTCCGCGCCGATGTCTGGTGGAATCCCATCCGGCCCCTGCCGGATGTCGGTGGCAAACCCGCGATCCATGGCGTCGAGCCGAAAGAGGGGCCAGTTCATATGCCGCTGGGCGACCGCGTGGGCCATACCTTAGTGTTGGGCACCACCCGCGTCGGCAAGACCCGGCTGGCCGAGATCCTCATCACCCAGGACATCGCCCGTGGCGACGTGGTGATCGTGTTTGACCCCAAGGGCGACGCCGACTTGATGAAACGGGTGGTGGCCGAGGCCAAACGCGCCGGGCGGGAGAACGCGCTGTACATCTTCCATCTGGGTTTCCCCGAGTTCTCGGCCCGCTACAACCCGGTGGGGAATTTCTCCCGCATCACCGAGGTGGCGACGCGCATCAGCAACCAGTTGCCCAACGAGGGCAACTCGGCGGCGTTCCGCGAATTCGGTTGGCGCTTCACCAACATCGTCGCCCGCGCTTTGTTCGCCATGGGCCAGCGGCCTAGCCTGTAGGATGCTGTGGCGATAGGAACCGCATCAATCGCGGACGATGCGACTCGTACCCTCACCGCATCCTACGGTCCTGATAGGTGATGAGCCGGAAGCGCTTCGGCCAACCCACGCACGTGGGCTGGTGTAACATCCACGCTTGATTTTCCACCCGGAGACCACCCGCCATGCCCGATTATTACGAACTGCTACAAGTCCACCCCAGTGCCAGCGACAAGGTTATCCGCATGGCCTACAAGGCGCTGCTGCAAGACTGTCACCCCGATAAAAACCCCAGCCCCGACGCCCATCGCCAGACCTTGGCCTTGAAGGAGGCTTACGACGTTTTGAGCGACCCGGACAAGCGGGCCGCCTATGACCGTGAACGCAGCCGTGGCGCGAACCGGGAACGCCCTCAGGAACCGCCGCCCCGGCCCAACGCCGAACCCCGCAACCACAACGGCAATACCGCCGCCGAATCCGGGGCCAAGGTTCAGCCCGCACAGCGCGAAGCCGCCGAGGCGCTGGGCCTGCCTGTGATTTTCCGCAACACGCTGCAATCCGGTGGTTTGGGGCCGGTGATGGTGGTGGTTCCGGCGGGGCATTTCCTGATGGGATCGCCGAAGGGCGAGCCGAAGCGCCGCGATGTCGAAGGGCCGCAGCATGTCGTGACCTTCGCCCGGCCCTTCGCCATCGGGCGTTATGCCGTGACCTTCGATGAATACGATCTGTTCTGCCGACTCGCCGACCGCCCTGCCGCTGAAGACGAAGGCTGGGGCCGGGGCAACCGCCCGGTCATCCATGTCAGTTGGGAGGATGCCGTGGCCTATTGCGCGTGGCTGAGCGGGGAAACCGGCAAACGCTACCGGCTGCCCAGCGAGGCGGAATGGGAATATGCCTGCCGGGCCGGAACCACCACGGCCTATGGGTGGGGGAATGACATATCTCCACGGCAGGCCAATTATTGGAATTCGGTTCACAGGAAAACCGTGGAGGTGAACCAGTACGAACCCAATTCCTTTGGGCTTTACCAGATGCACGGCAATGTCTGCGAGTGGTGCGCGGATGAGTGGCACGATAATTATCAGGGAGCGCCAGTGGATGGTTCAGCTTGGGTGAGCGCTGGCGGGGGTCGCTGGGTGTTGCGGGGCGGCTCGTGGAACGGCGCACCGGGGTACGTGCGTTCCGCGAACCGCCTCAGGTACAACCCTACGTACCCGTACCGCGGCAGCACCCGCGGCTTTCGTCTGGCCCAGGACTAATTCCCTGTATTCTTTGGTTTTTTTCATTTTTTCTCTCCGAGCCCGTAGCCCGTAGGATGCGGTGAGGTACGAACCGCATCAATCGCGAACGATCCGGTTCGTACCTCACCGCATCCTAAGATCCTTCTCCCTGCCCGACACCTCCGCCGATCCAACCATGCCAGCCGACGTGCGGCAAGTAGCCCAGAGCATGTTGGACAAGTACAGCACCGTGTAGTGGTCTAATAAAAATGGACACCTCGCTAGGTGGATAATGACCCATCAGACAGAGGTGACACATGGCATCAAGACGCAGAGTATTTGACGCGGCTTTCAAGCTGAAAGTGGCGGAAATGGTGAAGGACCAAGGCATG
>JBJSYU010000222.1:0-16635 GCA_046089945.1 Candidatus Methylumidiphilus sp. | reverse complement strand
ACCGACTACGCCCACAACAACTGACTTTAGCGTCGGGCATTTTATGCCCGCGCAAAAAAAGGGGCGCCGCAAGGCGCCCCTTTTTTGTAGGCTGCGGGGAAATGCCCCGCTTGGCATCATTGGCAGTATCTATCGCCGTCCAAAAGGTAAGAATTTTCCGTTCGCCCTGATCCGCTCGAAGGCTACCAGCGGTAAACGGAAAACCCTAACTCGTCGAGAGTTAAGCCGTTCATGGTTCGACAGGCTCACCACGAACGGTTTAAACGGCATTGGGCGCATTGCCCGGCACCCCACCACCAAAACTCAAACCATCAACCTCGATATTCCCACCCAATTCCGCCGCAATCCTCCGCAGCGGACAACGGCGGCCGCCAGCCCAGCAAGCATTCGGCTTTCCCGCTATCGAGCGCGATTGAGCCGCCAGCTTGGCGAATGCCGCACCCGTACCGACGAGATGGACAGACAGCGTGATGGGCTTTGGCGGCAGATCCGGCGAATATCGATTTCAAATCAAGTGCGTCCATGGGGCGCTCGCGCGGCATTTTGCATCGAGATTCAAATGTGAGCGCTGGCGGGCCATGGCGGCCGCCCAATTACCCGTCGGCTTCGTCGTGGTACAGGTAATACAAGCGTATCAATTCAGCAAAAGACTTGACTTGCGTCTTATCCATGACGTTTTTACGGTGCTTTTCGACCGTTCTTTCGCTTAGCCCCAGCTCCAACGCGATCACCTTGTTGGCCTGTCCCTGGATCATCCGCAGCATCACTTCATGCTCGCGCGGCGACACTTGCATCAGCAATTCGTTGAATTTTGCCCGCTCCAGTTCGCGCAGGCGCAGAGTCTCATCCGCCGCCAGCGCAAGCTGGACACGCTCCAATATCAACTGTTGGGCCGCGGTTTTTTCGATGAAATCGAAGGCGCCTGCTTTCATGGCCCGCACCGCCATCGCCACGTCGCCATGGCCGGTAAACATAATCACCGGCAAATGGGAATGGATCGACTGCAAATGCTCGATCAGCCGCAACCCTCCCATCCCCGGCATCCGCACATCCAACAGCAAGCACCCCGGGCTGCTGTCGATATAGGCTGCGAGAAATTGCTCTGCGGACTCGAAAGCACACACCGACAAATTGACTGACTCTAGCAACCATTGCATGGATTTGCGCATGTCATGGTCATCATCGACAATATACACCTTGCTGTCGGGCACCATTGTGTTTACTCCTCAGACCCTAGGGGCAACACCACATAAAACACTGTTCCTTGCCTGGGTATGGATTGCACAGATATGCTTCCGCCATAAGCCTCGGCGATGCTGCGGCAGATCGACAAACCTAAGCCAATGCCATCCGATTTAGTGCTAAAGAATGGTTCGAACAGTCGTTTTGCTAGTTCAGGGTCAATGCCTGGGCCGGTGTCGCTTATAGTTATATCAAGTTTGTGATTGGTGTTCAATTTTGCGTTCAGCATAAGCTTTCTCCAATGGCATTCTGGCGAATCCATGGCTTGTACGGCATTTAGGATCAAATTCAGTAAAAGCTGCTGCAAGTGGACTTTTTCGCACCACACTGGCGGTAGTCCAGATGGGATATCGAGACCTACAGTAATCTGCTTTCGGCTAATTTCCGTGCGCAGCAGGGCAAGTATCTCATCGGCGACGCTCTCTAGCGCAACCCATTCCAATTTACTTTCCTGTTTGCGCACCAAAGCCCGGATGCCATGGATGACCGCCGTTGCCCGCTGTGAAAGCCGCAAAGTTTGGTCTAACACCTCGGCCAAAGAGGGATTGTCCAGCAATAAGTCATGGAAACGCAGCAACGCGCCGCCGACATAATTATTGATGGCACCCAGCGGCTGGTTCAATTCATGCGCCATGATTGCGGTCAATTCGCCGGCGGCGGTTAGGCGCTGCGCGTAATACAGCTCTTCTTGCTGTTGGCGCAGACGTGCCTCTAAATCTTTTTGTGCGGCAATGTCCAGATCGATTCCCAGCACCCGCATCGGCCTGCCGACCGCATCGCGGGTGGCGACCTTGCCCCTGCCCAATGTCCATCGCCATTCGCCGTTTTTCGCCAACAGGCGGTATTCCAACTCAAACAGCGGCGTGTTTCCTTCAAGATTGGCAAGCAAGCCACGCCTTACGTTCGCCAAGTCGTCAGGATGCACCAAACCTTCCCAGGCCGCATAATCCGACGGGATTTCTGCCGGCGCGTAGCCCAGCATACTGCCCCAGCGTTCGCTAAACACCACCGCCCCTGTTTTTATATCCCAATCCCACAGCCCCAAATCTGCCCCCAAAATAGCCAGCTCAAGCCGCTCTTCGCTGCGGCGCAACGCTTCCAGCGCATTCTTGCGCAGTGAAATATCCACGCCGCAGGCGACCATTTGTTCGATGCGGCCTTGCTCGTCAAACAGCGGCACAATGGAGAAATCGATAGTCACAATGCCATTGGACATCAGGATCGGCACGTCGTAGCGCACCGGCAAGCCTTGTTGCGCCTGCGAGACAGCCAAACGCACTTGCGCGTGGACTGCCGCGTCATAAGTCCAAGCGCGGGATTCGCCGAATTGTATGCCGATGTAGTCTTCCCGCCGAATGCCGGCGGCAACCCATGGCGTGCGGTTAGCCTCAATCACTTTGCCGTCGCAATCCACCAAGGCAATGAATACCGAGAGACTGTCGAGGATTCTGCGCAGGCGATTCCTTTCCAGTATCAGCATTTCCTCTTTGTGCTTGAGCTTGGTTATGTTGCAGGCCGTGCCGCGATAGCCTATAGTTTTTCCGCGCCTATCCCGGACACGCACGGATTTGACGAGCAGCCAAGCCTCACCGCCGTTTCCTAAGCGGACTTTATACTCAAAACCTCCACCGCAACGCTGCGCCGAAGTGGATTTTCTGAATTCAGCGAAATCCCGCCAGCCGCCTTCGACACATACCACATCCCGGATGTTTTTGCCGATCAGGGCGCTGGCCGAACAGCCAAGGACTGGCAACGACATATTTGACAAATACGTGATGACGCCGTCGGCATCCACTTCCCACAATAGTTCTCCGGTCGCCTGCGCAATATCGTGGAAGCGCTGCTCGCTATATTCGAGCGCCGCAACCGCCGCCTGGCGGGAATCCAGCAGGTGTTTGCGTTCAATCTCCGCGCCAATGCGCTGGCCCAATATCCACAGCAATTCTTTATCCGCCTCAGAAAACTCACAGGGCTGGTCGTCTAGCAGACAAGTCACCGCCACAACGTTGCCTTGGTGGCCCAGCGAAGGAAGCCCGCAATATGAGTAAGCGTTATGCTCTTGCAAGAACACTGCGTCCGGAAAAAGTTCAGTGACATTTTGGTAAATCTGCATCTTTCGGCTTGCTTCAACGGATGCGCAGGGCGTTATGTCCAGCGGGCAATTGCCTACATTAAGATGGATTTTCCCGTTGGCGTATACGCTTATGAAATGCAGCTCGTACCCCTGTATTTCCGACAGGCAGACGACTTTCACACCCATGATCTCGGCAATCATCTCCGCCACTTTGGCAAACACCTCCATGGGGTCTCCGGACAGGGCCACGCTCAGCTCATACAGCTTTTTAAGCGGAATGGCTTCATGATTAGCGGAAATTGACATGTGTCTTACTGGCGGTGAGCCGCATGGGCAGAATGTTAGCGCTCGCAACTGTAGATTGCGCAAACCATGAGGGCAATGGGTAGTTTTACGCATGCCGCTGCGTAGACCAGCGCCAATTTATGCGGGGAATCGCCTCTATGCTTGCCAAAACGCTTAGCCTACAATCCAAACCTAGATATTACCGATGAATTCTGCCACAAGACGCCTGCGCCGCACCATAAATAACTAAAGGGGGATTGTATGAATCTGGCAACAACGTACATGGGCCTGACGCTTAAGCATCCGATTGCCGCCTCAGCGTCGCCGCTGTCCGGCGGCTTGGACAGCATCAAAAGCTTGGAGGACGGCGGGGCCGCCGCGATTGTGATGCCTTCGCTTTTCGAGGAAAAGGTCAGGTGCGACAACGAGTTGTTTTCCGACCTGATGGAGTTGGGGACGCATTGTTACGCCGAATCGCTGCACTATTTCGGCAAAACCGACATGTGGCAGGCCGACGCGGAAAATTATCTGGATCTCCTGCGGCGGGCCTCGGCGGCAGTCGATTTGCCGGTCATCGCCAGCCTCAATTGCGTGACCCGCACAGGCTGGGCCGAGTATGCCAGGCAGATGCAACAGGCCGGCGCCGCCGGGATAGAGCTGAACATCTACGCCGTCGAGTCGGACATGGACATCCGAGGCGCGGCGGTGGAGCAGCGTTACCTGGATATCGTCGCTGACGTCAAAGCCAGCGTCGCCATCCCCATTGCCGTCAAGCTCAGCCCCTTGTTCAGCGCCATGGGCAATATGGCCAAGCGCCTTGATCAGGCGGGGGCCGACGCCCTGGTGCTGTTCAATCGCTTTTACCAGCCGGACATAGACGTGCAGTCCTTGCGCGCCACACCGTTTTTTGGCCTCAGCCAAGGCAGCGAAATCCGTCTGCCGCTGCTTTGGATGGCGCTGCTGCACGGCAAGCTCAGCGCGTCGCTGGCCGCCACGCGGGGCGTGGAGACTCACGAAGAAGTCGTCAAATACTTGTTGGCGGGCGCCGACGTGGTGATGGTTGCCTCGGCGCTGCTGCGCAACGGCCCAGGCTACACCGCCACGTTGCTGGATGGGCTGAAAAAATGGATGGCTGCGCGGGGGTTCGCCTCCGTCGGGCAGTTTCGCGGCGCCATGAGCCAAGGCAAAGCCGACAACCCCGGCGCTTTCCAGCAGGCCAACTGCGCGCGCGTGTTAGGCGAGAGCCTGTGCGGTTGCGCCTGAGGCACCCCACGTGTTCCCGATACATATTACGGCCCTTTGATTTACCTTCGCATTTTTACTAAAGAACGCAAGCCCATGAACGCACCCGAATCTAATTTGAACCTACACGCTTGGCGCGGCTTCGCCGCCGGAGAATGGCAGCGGCGCGTCGCTGTGCGCGACTTCATCCAGCAAAACTATACGCCTTACACCGGTGACGGCGGCTTTCTCGCCCCGGCCACCGCCCGCACCCAACACTTGTGGGCAAAGCTTTCCGTGCTGCTGCAGGAAGAGCGGGCCAAAGGCGTGCTGGACGTTGCCGCCGACATCGGCGCCTCCATTGTCGCCCACGGCCCGGGCTATATCGACCAAAGCCTGGAGAAAATCGTCGGCCTGCAAACCGATGCGCCGCTGAAGCGCGCCATCGTGCCCAACGGTGGCCTGCGCATGGTGCAGGCCGGCCTGGAAGCCTACGGCTTCAAGCTCGACCCAAAAGTCGAGGAAGCCTACCGCCTGTACCGCAAAGACCACAACCAGGGGGTGTTCGACGTTTACAGCCCGGACGTGCTGGCCTGCCGCAAAACCGGCGTCATCACCGGCCTGCCGGACGCCTACGGCCGCGGCCGCATCATCGGCGACTACCGCCGCGTCGCGTTGTACGGCGTTGACGCGCTCATCAAACACAAGCGGCGCGAAAAGTCCGAACTCGACGGCGCCGCGTTCAGCGAAGCGGTGCTGCGGACACGCGAGGAGCTTGCCGAGCAGGCGAGGGCGCTGGAGGAACTCAAGCAGATGGCCGCGGCTTACGGCTTCGACATCGCCCGTCCGGCCGCGACCGCGCAAGAGGCGGTGCAATGGACGTATTTCGGCTATCTCGCCGCAGTCAAGGAGCAAAACGGCGCGGCCATGTCGATAGGCCGGATTTCCACGTTCTTGGACATTTACTTTGAGCGCGACCTGCGCGAGGGCCGCCTGGACGAGTCGGCAGCGCAGGAATTGATCGACGATTTGGTCATCAAGCTGCGCATCGTGCGCTTCCTGCGCACGCCCGAATACGAACAGTTGTTCTCCGGCGACCCGGCCTGGGTCACCGAGTCCATCGGCGGCATGGGCGAAGACGGCCGCCCCCTCGTCACCAAAAATAGCTTCCGCTTCCTGCACACTCTGCACACGCTAGGCCCCGCGCCGGAGCCTAACCTGACGGTGCTGTGGTCGGTCGGCATGCCGCAGGGGTTCAAGGATTTCTGCTCCGATATATCCATCGAGACCAGCGCCATCCAGTACGAGTCGGACGATATGATGCGCGCGCACTGGGGCGACGACTACGCGATTGCCTGCTGCGTGTCGGCGATGCGGATCGGCAAGCAGATGCAGTTCTTCGGGGCGCGCTGCAACTTGGCGAAGGCGATGCTCTACGCCATCAACGGCGGCGTGGACGAAAAGACCGGGCTGAAAGTCGCCGAGGGCTTCGAGCCGATTGTCTCCGAGCGGCTGGACTATGGCGAAGTCGTGGAAAAATTCGAGCGGATGATGGAGTGGCTGGCCGCGACCTATGTGAAGGCGCTGAACGCCATCCACTACATGCACGACAAATACCACTACGAGCGCATCGAAATGGCCTTGCATGACCGCGACATCCTGCGCACCATGGCCTGTGGCATCGCCGGCCTGTCGGTCGCCGCCGACTCGCTGTCGGCGATCAAGTACGCCAAGGTCAAACCGATTCGGGATGAACACGGCATCGCCATCGACTTCAGCGTCGAGGGCGAATATCCGGCCTACGGCAACAACGACGACCGCGCCGACCAGATCGCCGTCTGGCTGGTCGAGACCTTCATGGCGAAAATCCGGCTGCACAAGACTTACCGCGACAGCGTGCCGACACAATCGGTGCTGACCATCACCTCCAATGTGGTGTATGGCAAAAAAACCGGCAACACGCCTGACGGACGGCGGGCAGGCGAGCCGTTCGCCCCCGGCGCCAACCCCATGAACGGCCGCGACACCCACGGTTTTGTCGCGGCAGGCGCGTCGGTCGCCAAGCTGCCTTACCGCGCCGCGCTGGACGGCATTTCATGGACGGCGACCTCCACGCCGCAGGCGCTAGGCCACAACTTATCCGACCGCGTGGACAACCTGACGCACTGCCTCGACGGCTTCTGCGCCGCGCACGGCTTCCATGTCAACGTCAACGTGCTGAACAAGGACACCTTGCTGGACGCGATGGCGCACCCTGAACGCTACCCGCAACTGACCATCCGCGTTTCCGGCTACGCGGTGGACTTCATCAAGCTAAGCCGCGAGCAGCAGCTCGACGTGATAAACCGCACCTTCCACATGAGCTGCTGATGCGGCCGGCGTCCCGCCGCCACAGCCTATTATCGACAGGCGGCGGGGCGCCGCGCCCCGCCATACCGCCGGAATCTAGCGATGCCAATAACCACAGCCATACGCCATACCGCCCCGAAAAAACCCTTAGGCACCATCGTCCCCGCCTGCCACGATGAACGAGGCAGGCTTGCGGGTTTCGTGCATTCATTTGACGCCGGAGGGGCGGTCGATGGCCCCGGCATCCGGTTTGTGCTGTTTGTGTCCGGTTGCCAATTCCGCTGCCTGTATTGCCATAACCCCGACACCGGAAAAATGCGCAACGGCACACTGATGCCGGTCGATGGCATCATCAAAGAAATCGGCAAATACGCCAATTTTCTCCGCTTTGCCGGCGGCTTGACGATATCTGGCGGCGAGCCATTGATGCAAGCGCATTTTGTCGGCGAAATATTTCAGCGGGCCAAGCATGAACTTGGTTTGCATACGGCTCTCGATACCCAAGGCTTTCTCGCCGCCCACTTGGACGACCTCTGGTTCAACAACGTTGACTTGGTGTTACTGGACATCAAGCACATCGACCCAGACAAATACAAGTCGCTGACCGCAAAGCCGCTGCAACCGACATTGGATTTTGCTCAGCGCCTCTCCGCCATGGGCAAAAAAATATGGATACGCTATGTCCTAGTGCCTGGGTATACGGATGACTTTGATGATGTTGAAAAACTCGCCGATTTCGTCGCCGCGCTGCGTGGCGTGGAGCGCGTGGAAGTATTGCCGTTCCACAAAATGGGTGAGGACAAGTGGGACAAACTGGGCTTTGACTATAAACTCAAAGCCGTTTCGCCGCCTTCCAACGCGCTGCTGCAACGGGCCATCGGCCAGTTTCGCGCGCGCGGTTTATTTGTCTGTTAGCGGCGATGCGGCATTGCCATTGGGAAACGCATAATGAATGACACTGGATTTTCGTTAGACGCGCTGCTGCCGCCGGATATCGCCAATAAGGCCGAAAGCGTGGGCATCAAAAAAGCGCAGATGGACGCCTGGACAATATTCGTGCTGGCTGTCTTGGCCGGCGCGTTCATTGCAATTGGCTCGATGTTCGCCGCAACGGTATGGGCCGGTGGCTCGGAACTGCCCTACGGCGTGAACCGCCTGCTAGGCGGCGTGGCCTTTTGCGTTGGGCTGATTCTCGTGGTCGTGGCCGGGGCCGAATTGTTCACCGGCAGCGTGTTGATTGTGATGGCGTGCGCCAACAAAAAAGTCAGCGTCGGGTTGCTGCTGCGCAACTGGGGCATCGTTTATGCCGGCAATTTTGTCGGCGCTCTCGGCACTGCCGGGATCATGCTGCTGACCAAGCAATACCTATTCGGCAAAGGGATTGTCGGCCTGACTGCGTTGAGCATCGCAACCGCCAAAGTCAGCCTTGACCCTGTCCAAGCGGTATTTTTGGGCATCATGTGCAACGCGTTGGTGTGCATGGCCGTGTGGCTGTGCTACAGCGGCCATACCGTGACCGATAAGATTCTCGCCATCCTTTTTCCAGTCACCGCATTCGTCGCAGCCGGCTTTGAGCATTGCGTGGCCAATATGTACTTCATCCCGCTGGGCCTGCTGATAAAACGCTTTGCGTCGGCGGAATTTTGGGCCTTGGAAGCGCTAGCTGCACACCAGCCCGTCGTCAATATAGGCACTTATGCGAACCTGACATGGGGAAACTTTTTTATGAACAATTTGATTCCCGTGACAATCGGCAATGTCATCGGAGGGGCGGGTCTGGTGGGATTGGTATATTGGTTTGCCTACCTGCGTGGCAAACCTTGACGCGGAAAATTGAAGTTGGCAAGCCAAGGGGCGGATTGGAAATCCGCCCCATTTTTCTGTTAGCTTGAATAGACCGCCTCAAAGCGGGTTTTAACTTCCGCCAAGGAAGCGTCAGCGACTAGGAATATGTGCGCGGAACCCTTGCCTTCGTCCACCAGATCCAAGTCTTGGACGGTCAAGCCGCGCAAAGCCTGGTTGATTATCGGGCCTTGCACATTGCCGCAGCCGCTCCAGATAACCTCCACACCATGGTCTGCACCATGCAGTATCACGTTGGAGCATGAGCCGCAGCCGTGTTCGATGGAAGCCACAAAATTAAAGGCGGCTTGCCGAGATTCGACGGTATGCAAATTGCCAGGAACAAAAATGCACTGGTGGATAGGTGCCGATTCTTGAAACGCAAGTCCTCCGGTAGTGAATGGGCAAATTCCGGGGACAATCATAACGTTCTCTTGTGGAATTAACATGGCTTGCTACTCCTGTCATAAGTTGGAAAAATCAGTTCTCATGAAAAGCATAGCCTGAGAAAGGCTGACCTTCAATGGGTATTTATACCCATGGGATTGTGCATATTATAAGCTGGGGACAAAGCGACATGGGCATGGCCGCTTAGGCAAACAGGAGGCCAGCCCTTTCAAAGTGGCTACTCTTTTCTCATAAGCAGTTGATATGTCGAGACATGCGGGTGTTTTGGATGGTAGGGTGCCTTCTGTTTCGGCTTTTTCGTGCCTCTGGAATGCTTTTTCAGGGTTTCCAGCCTGACGTGCAAGGCGGTTTCGCGCAGCCACGCGGAGAACTCATGCCAGGGCAGGCGGCGGCGAACCGCCAGTCCAGCGCGTCGCCCAAATGGATGATGGTGAGGTATGTCGCGGCGATTTCGTGGGCGATGTAATACGCCGATATCATCACCGATAGCACCTTGCAGGCGACCAGCGCCAGGGCAAACCCAAACCGGGGTGCCTTGGGGTAGGTGAGGGTTTCTATCTCGGAATTAGAGTGCCTTTCGACAGGCTGGAAAGCGGTTTACAGCGTCCAGCCTCCAGCGCTTGCGGTGCAGGTCTGCGACATTGGCATTGTAATGACATCAACGCGAGCAGCGATTCAAAATTTGCGGCATACCCCGGCCTGCTTCGCCATTCCTAGGGCCGAAACGCAGGAACGAACAAACAATGTCGCCAAGCGGACAATCACCATATGCGCCAAAGCGGCAGCGGCAAACGCCTGCCGGTTCGCCATAAGCCATCAAAATCCCAGACAAAAACAACAATATAAGCCCGCGACAGCAGCGCCTCCCGGCGGGCCGACGGCTGGGCGGCGGAATTGGCATAATACATGCTGCCTCGTATTGGGCCATCAAAACAATCGGGAGACACCGCTCATGCAGCTTGAAATGAATGTAAAAATCAACCGCGGGCGGTTTGGCCTGGCCACCGACCTGTCGGTCAATAACACCGACATTGGTGTATTGGGCGCGTCGGGGGCGGGCAAAACCACGCTGCTCGGCTTGATCGCCGGCACCTTGCAGCCGGAAAGCGGGCATATCGCCTTAGACGGCCAAATCCTATTCAACAGCCGCAAAGATATTATGCTGCCCGCACGGCAAAGACCGGTCGGCGCGGTGTTGCAACAGGATATCGCCGACATGGCGGAACCGGTCGGCGTCGGCCTTGCGGCGGCTTATAAAAAAATCCCCAAGCGCCAGCGCCTACTGACGCCCGCATTCCTCACCGAATCCCTAGAACTAGGTGCCACGTTAGACCGCCCCAGCCCCCACCTATCCGCCGGCGAACGCCAACGGGTGGCCGTCGCACTGGCGTTGCTGAAATCGCCGAAACTCCTATTGCTCGACGACACCTTTGCCATTATCGGCAATGCCCAGCGCGACAAACTGTTATCCGTATTGCGGGCGGTGCAACATGAAACCGGCATGCGCCTAGCCTATGCCAGCCAATCGCTAGGCGACTTACTTGAAGTAACCGACCATGTGGCGATACTCGACGCCGGCAAAATGGTTGGCAGCGGCTCGCTGCGCGAACTGGCACAAGCGCATGGTTTCTTGCGCTATCTCGGCATGCACACTATCGAAAACATCTTGCCGGTGCGGATTGAATCCCATGACAGACAAGGTGGCTGCACGCTGGCCAGCTTGTTCGGCATTCCGTTGATTTTGCCGATGCGCCCACACCTAGCACTCGGCAGTCAAACCCAAGTCTCGATCAAATCCGCCGACATCGCACTCTCGCGCAGCCACCTAAGCGGCATCTCCATCCAAAACCAAATCAAAGGCCGGGTCTGCGCTCTGGTGCCGTCCGGCGAAAAGGTATTTGTGCAAATTGACTGCGGCAGCATAGTGCTGGCCGAAATCACCCTGCGGGCATTGGCCGACATGCAATTGCAGGAAGGCGACACGGTATACTGCCTAGCCAAAACCCATGCCGTCGAATATATCTCAGAAGTGGACGCTAGGGCATCCAACCGCGCCATCCGCCAAAGCGACGGCTATTACTTCCTCGATGCTACCAGCATAAACGGCGGGAACGGAGCGCGGGAATGCTGAAATTTAGGCGATGGGTTTAGCCCACGATAATCGCGGCCTAAAGGCCGCTCCTACTGAATGGCTTTGACGCGGAGCGCGGGAACGATGCAACCATTTCAGCAGCCGGTTTTGTCAGCTTGGACATCGGCGACGCTGCAATTGCCAAAACCCAAAACGTCCACTGTCAACGTGCTGAGTTTGTCGAAATTTGGCAAACTTACCGGGCTTTTTTGCGGGGAGAGACTGGCATTTGGCTGCGCTTGCACGGCTGCGCTGATGGTATTGCCCGCCGCCGCCATGGCATTGCCGGCGGCGGCTGGGGTGATTATCACGGCGGGGGTTTGTGGAATTCCTGAACTCGTCCCTGACACTTGGATATTGCTGGCGCCAATCACCGCTGTCGCGGCAATCACCACATTTTGACCGCCAATGCCCGCCTCGCCGGCATCGACGACGCCTTTCGGCGCGGCCAGCGTGACATTCCCGGCTTTACCATTGGCCGTGCCGGCTTGGGCGCGGATGCCGCTGCCGGATACCGTCGGCGGAAACGTCACCACTAGATTGCCGAAACTGTCGAAACCGGTAATCGGCAAGGGCGCTGACAACGCCGATTTCGCCCCGCGCCCGGCGTCAATATCGCCTAGCGAAGACCACACGTTAATATCCCCACCATCCAAGGCGAACACCCTCGAACGGTTCACCTGCAAATCGCCTAGCGCGAAGATGTCGATATTGCCGTCACGCTGGGCGACGATGCCCAATTGGTCGGCGGTTTTATTGCCGGAAAATGCTGTCGGCAAGCCTACGTTAATCAAACCGCCGGGGGCCAATAGGCTGATGTTGCCACCGTCCAAGGTTTGGATGGCGCTGAAAAACAGTTTGATATCGCCTAGGTAATTGGCTTGCGGGAATAGTTTCTGAATGGCTTGATAGCCGGTTTTGTAGGCGGCGGCTTTGGCCGCGGGATCGGCGCTGGCCGCTGCACTTATGGCTGCGGTTTGCAGGGTGCCGAAAAAATCCGCAATCTCGCTGCGCTTGAAATCGGCAGATTTGCCCAAACCGGCCAGCACCAGCAATTCCGCCCCTTGCGCATTTAAGCCGGGATTCAGCAGATTGCCCACGGAACGGATGCCATCGGAGGAACCTAAATCAATATCCCGCCCGGCCATCACCCATAACTGCCCCGGCCCGGCTATCTCAATCGCTAGGCTTGCGCCCAACACATCGCCTGAAACCGGATCACGCTGGATGGGATAACGGATATCGCGGCCAGCGGCGATTTTCGACACGGCACCATCGTCCACGTTCTGCATTTGTAAGCTTAGGCCAATAATTTCCAGCCCCGCATAAATATCGGCGGGTTTGGCGGTGGTGATGAGCAGCCCGTTCTGGGCGTTGATGCTGCCATATTCCGCGACGATGCGGACTGGCGACGAATCGCCTTGGCGCAAAGGGATTGTGGCATGCAAATTAGCCGGGTTGACATCGCTGCCATATAGCCGGTCAATGATTAAACGGTTGCCCGGCACATTCAGGCTTTGCGCGGGCAAAGCCGGAGATAATAACCCGACCAGCCCTAAGTCGGACTGGTTTATCGCAATACTTTCGGCATTGCCTACTGCGCTGATATCGTGGGCGGCGAAGAAGTCCAACGCGCCCGCCGCCGATGGATAAAGGCTGAAAGAATTGGCGAATGGCATTGCGCCGGTGAAGGCGACTGCCTGTAAACTGCCGGGGTAAATGCCGAGCAGCGGCGCATCGAAGCTGTTCAGCACATTTCGCCCGCGAGGGCTTTGCGCGTCGAAGATTTTATATTGCTGCCGCAGCACCGACAAATCGTTATTAAAAAGAATATCGCCACCCATTGAACTTAAGCGTATTTGACTGGCGTCGGTGTAAGTCGTGAAATAAGCCGGTTTGTCGGTGAATTTGGCTTGTGTGATAAAAAATGGATTCAGCACCGCGCCGATGGCTATATCACCACGCGCTTGCACGTTGATCTGGGCATCGCCTAAGGCGAATACTGGGCCTGCGCTATATTGCGCACCGCCGAGTATATTGCCGCCTGCCGTGATGTCCGCCTCGCCGCGATACACATAAAATACCCCGCCGAATAGATCGCCGCCCGCTTGCACGGTCAAATCCCCACCGCCTTGAATCGCTAGATTGTTTTCTAGGGGTTTGCCGCTGGTCGGCAGCATGGCCGACAGGTCTACGATATTGCGCCCGGCCTGAATCGACACATCGCCGCCGCCTAATGCGCCGATGTTTTCCTGAAAGCCGAACTTGAGGTTTTGGATGCGGGCATTCGGCGAGTTTTGCGCGAGGATGCCATCAAACGCGATACCCCAGGCAGTGGGCCGACCTGTGCCATCGCCCACATCCGCTTGGCCGGTGCGGATGAGCCAATCGGAGACTAACTGGGTGCTGACCGCGCCAATCATATCGCGCCCAGCATACACAGTAATATTGCCGCCCTCGACCGGGTATTCGGCATTGAAGTTTTGCGCGACAAAGGTTTTGTCAAACACGCCGTAGCGCTGCCCGTCGGGGCGGCCTGCGGTGTAGAGGCTGGCGGTTTGGTCGGCCAGTAGGATATCGCCACTGGATGCCACGTCTATAGTGCCGGTTCCAGTACGGATACTGGCACCGATGCCCAAGGTCAGTGTGGATAGGCCGTGGCTTACTGCCAAGGGATTGGCTGCGGCCAAGTCGGCCCCGGCGACTAGGCGATAGCCCCAAGAATCGCCCGTTTGCAGTATCCAGGTGTCGCGCCAATTGCCGAACAATCCGAAGAATTCCGACAGTTGCCGGGCGTTATATAACGCGAAGCCATCGGAGAGGTCTTGGCGGATATCCAGATGGCCGGCGGCGCGTAGCGTCAACACGCCGGGAACCTGCGCCGGGCCGAAGCGCCAGACTGCGCCGTCTGCGGCGGGGAATAGGAAGTCCCAGCCGTTGGCCTCGATGAGGCTGTCGCGGATGCGGGCGGGGTTGTAGCGGTTGGCCCCTTGCGTGTTGTCGGGGAACACGCGCACCGACAGGCGTCGGAAGGTCGGCGAGGCCGGGTCGGTGTCGAGAAAATAGCTGCCATCGGTGTTGAGGCTGGCGGAGGCGGCGGGCTGCAAGTTGCGGATGGCGCCGCTGGCGCTGAGTTGCCGCAGCGTGGCAATCGCGCCTGCCAAATCATTGGCTTGCGTGTAGTAAATGCTGCTGGCGCCGGTGGTCAACGGCGTCCACGGTTTGGCGTTCAGGCGTTCGCCTAGATCCAAGCTAAGGTCGCCGCTGGCTTGGATGTCCAGGCCCGGCAGCAGTGTGAAACCACCTAAGCGGGTTTGCAGCGCGGAATTTTGCGCGGCGGCGTCGATGAACGCGGCGGTTTCGCTGCGCCATTGCGTGATTTGCGCATTAGTCAGCGGCAGGTCGCGGTACACCTGCACGGCTTCCGCCGTCTGCTTGGCCGCGCCGTGGACGGTTCCAGGGGCCAAATCCGGCGCGGCGTCATCGGTTCCGACGCGGGGCGCGCGCACGGACACAGACCCGCCTGTGCCGCCCGGCCCGCCTTGCACATCAATGGTTGCGCCGGCCTGCACGGACACCTCTGCCCTGCCGTCGCCGTCGGCGTCCAACGCGGACAAGGCAACTTCTCCGCCGGTTTGGCCCGGCGCGCTGGCTTGCGCACGGATGCGGGCATCGGCCGACAGCCGCAATTGATCGCCTGCGGACAGCGCGACCTGTCCCGCGCTAAGGCCGCTGGCGTCGATGCTGCCGTCTACGGTCAAATCGCCGCTGTCGGCAGACAGGCGGACGCTATGGCTTTGCACGAAATCTTCAGCGGCGACCAGCAAATCGCCTTGCCGGACGCGCAGGTCGAATGCTGCGTTGAAACCGCCTTGGCCCGCTTGTGCGTTCAGCGTGGAAAACCCGCCCGCCAACCGACCGGTGTCCACGGCCAGCCGCCCGCCGTTAAATCCTGGTTGGGCACGGCCGCTGAACGCGCCATCGAGCCGCACGGCGCCGTTGGCCGCTTGGGCGCTGAGCGCGCCGGCCTCGCCGCCTTGTGTTGCGCCATCCACATTGATCCTCGCCCCGGCCTGCACGGTCAAATCGCCGCTATCCGCCGACAGCGACACGCTGCCGCCGGGGGCAAAATGCCAAGTTCCGCCTAGGCTGACGGCCTGTCCGCTGACATCAAGCAACGCGCTTGGACTCAACGTCAAGCTATGGGCGGCTTGCAAAGCGACGCGGCCTGCGGGCAGGCGGAGGGTTCCGCCGTTGTTAATGTCGCCGCCTCGGATCGTCAACGCGCCGCCCAAACCGGCGGCGGGTTGGCTGGCGGCACGATTAGCGATGTCCACGGCGAAAGCGCCGGCGTCGAGCAAGGCGCTGGCCCCGGCGGCGGCGCTGATCTGGCCGACGTTGAGGCGCAAATCCCCGCCCACGTCCAAGGCCGCATCGCCGACCGCGACGAGGCTGTCAGCCGCCGACAATTCGACAGACGCAAAGCCGTTCAGCGCCACGCCGCCGTCGGCCAGTTCCAGCCGCCGCGCAGCCAAGGCCAGCCGCCCCGCGCCCAGTTTATCCGCAGTCGGCGCAAGGCGGTTGGCGGCATTGCCCACGCGGATGAGTTCGGCGCTGAGCTTGGCGGTTTCGCCTGCCGCGCCGTAGCCTGCAATCCCCGGTGCATCCAGCGCAATCTGCCGGGCGGCAAAATCGACAGCACCGTACAGGCCCAAGGCGCTCACGCTATACAGCCGCAGTTCTTCGGCCTGCGCCAGCGCCAGCGCCGCATCGGCCAGCGCCAAGCCCGGCGTGTCGGCGGGGGCCGCGCCTAGGCTGATTTGGCGGGCGCTGAGGCTGAGTGCGCCCCGACGCATCAGGATATCGCCGCGCAAATGAAAGTCGCCGGGGGCGTCCAGCAAGATCGCGCCATCGCTGCGCAGCGCCGCGCCGGGGGCGAAATTTAGCGAACCGGGCTGGCCGGTCGTGTCCGTCCTGTCCACGTCGATTTGCGCCCCGGCCGCGACGCGCAACAAGGCGCTGTCGCCGTCCAATGCCAGCCGGCCCGGTGCGCCGCCGAGCCGGCCGCTGGCGCTGATGGCGG
>JBJSYU010000221.1:0-3892 GCA_046089945.1 Candidatus Methylumidiphilus sp. | reverse complement strand
CCCGCCGGCAGCTTGACCGCTCCCGCTGGATGGATGACTTGCCTTGGCGGCATGTCTTCCTTTTTGCAGCGCCTTCAACAACTTAGAAGGCGGCGGGGAGTTTTGTCAGTCAACCAGGTATTGCTCTCGTTGCTCTCGTTCCCAAGCTCCGCTTGGGAATGCAGTCTGGCAAGCTCTGCTTGCCGGGATTCGGGAAGGCATCGGGAAGCAGAGCTTCCGAGACTTGGGTTCACAAGCGGAGCTTAATGGGAACCAGCGCAACCTGATCGCTTTTGGCGCTCTCGAAGATCCGCCAGCATTTCATCTAAGCTGCAATAATGCCGGGTGGCATATGCATCCCTATTACGCCAAACCTCGGCGATAATTTCATCGTTATATATGATCGTTATCCTCCGGAAAAAGCGGCAGGGTGCACATCGCTTTGGGATTAGAGACGCTAAGGTAGCTATGAGGTTATTCAAAATAGCTATTGCTTCCTTCTAGCCATATTGATAAAAGGTGATTACCTTCAATAGTCGCTATATAATCTAGTTCAGAATAGTATTCTTTTTTCAAATTAGGAGACGCTCGCACTGTACCTGCATCTATATAAATCAAGCGTTTTTCATAAACATAATCACATCCAAAAACACATAACGGCATTACTATGTGCGGATCTCGTCGTTCGCTATCTGTACATTCAACGCGTTTCTTTTTGTGCGCAGTAACAAGAGAATTTACTGAGTACAGTTTACCACAGATAGCACACTTTTCTTGAGTCTTTCCATTGAATAGCCATTGAGACAAAATATGATGCTCGTTTCTTTTGATCGTTTCTACGCTTCCATCTGTCCCCTCTGGAGAAACATTAATAAGCTTTTGCCTATAATTTTCATATCTACTCAGCTTATCATTAGGATCTGATACGTTACTGCCAACTACATAATATTTGTAGCCACCCCAGCCTTCGCTTTTATCAACAAAAATTAGTGGTGAGTTAAGTATTGCTTTATCAATCGTAGATTTTGCATGTGAAAATCCATATAAATAATTACTTATCAGAGAAAAATCATGGCAATTTTTCTTGTTAATATAATCAACTGCTTGCTGCTCAATTTCACTTAAGCGCTGAGGCTCGATGTTTATTCTGACAAGCCCTTCATTGACTTCTATATATTTCGAGTTAAGCAAGTAAGCGCGGATTACCTGCTGTGGTGGATACTCTCGGCTGTTCGGTGCCGACCTTGAAAACAAGGAGTTATATAATATGTCCGCAAGTCTATCTATATATTCGATCTCAGTTAGTGATCGTATTTTTTCTAAGCGGTTAATGATAGTGTTTTCCCGTGACTCAAATAGATAATACTTATCATCGTATACCCATGAATCAGGATTTAACTTTATTAGTTTTAACAGAAGCTCAAAATTAACTTGACGAGCAATGTTGTCACTTTTCAAATACTCAAGGCGTGCGATGCCAATTTTGCCGGGTATCGTTTTCGCGGTTCTAAGCGCCTTAGATAATATTTGAAGACTTGAATCATTGACGATTAAAAACGTTTGGCCAGAATTTAATGCTGGTTTTGTTAGTTTGTTAAGCTCAACGGAATACATATCATATTCAGTATTTACATTTAAGTCATGCAATAGCCTAACTAAACCAACAATATTTACTTGCGCATCAAACAGGTTAGCGCTTTTCGCAAAGTTTTGCAGTTCGTCAAAGAAATGAACTTCTGTAGATGCTAGATGTGTAGCAAATATTCTTAGCGATGGAAGATTACCGATAGTTGTCAAATCCTTGAATTTTGATTTGACAATTTGTCTTGCTGCTTCTGTACGTCTTCCTTCTGTGGTGCCAACATTAAATCTATATGCGGCATCATCTAATGTTGGCCATAAAGCATCTTTAAAACCATAATAGTACATTATTAAATCTATATCTCTAGCTTTAGAATCAAGTTCTTTAACTTCCTTGACTAAGTGACTTCTAATTTCTTTTTCTATGCTCATATAGTTCTGCTCGCTAAATAATGCCTGCAAAGAAAGGTAATCGCCGGATACGATACCCTTATTGTTTGTTTCAAAACCAACCCATCACTCTTAATTATACCCCCATTTAGGCCGGGCGCGGCTTTATCTCGCCCGACATATTACCAGAATCGTCGGGCAACAAAAAGACGTTGCCCGACCTATCGGGCTTGTTGTGTGTAAACCGGCCAGTTTGCCATCCCTGGACGCTGGATTCCGGTTCCCTGCCGGAATGACGGAGATTTTTTCGGCATGTGCCTTAAATATCTGGGCAATCCTATCAAGTTTTACTTTTTCAAGCCAGACTCAAGGCGCAGGCTTGCCCGGCGTTGCGCCAGATATATCCGGGTTTTCCGGCGCAACCCCAGGTGCCAACGCATGATAAGCCTCATTGAGCCAATCTTCTCCACCGTCGGCGGGTTTCTCCCCGGCCTGCCAGCCGCCGCCTAATGCCTTATATAAAGCCACGTGCTGCGCCGCCTGTTGGGATTGGGCTTGCACCAATTCGCGTTGGCTTTGGAATACGCCGCGTTCGGCGAGCAGCACGTCGAGATAGGCGGATAGGCCGTTGCGCCAGCGTTCGCTGGCGAGGGTGAAGGCGAGCCGTTGCGCTTCGACCGATTGGTTCAGCGCGGCGATGCGGCGTTCCGCTTCGGCCAGGCCGGCCAGGGCGTCTTCGACTTCTTTGTAAGCCTGCAACACGGCGGCTTGGTAGCTGAGCAACGCGCCGTCGTTTTGCGCTTCTTTGGCTGTGATGTTGGCTTGTATCCGTCCCCAGTTGAACAGCGGCATGGTCACGGAGGAGGCCATGGCCCAGGATTTGCCGATGGGGGTGAAGCCAGCGAGGCTGGTGTTTTGCAGCCCCAGAAACGCGCTCAGTTTGACTCTGGGGTAGAGTTCGGCCATCGCCACGCCGATTTCGGCGTTCGCCGCCGCCAGTTTGCGTTCGGCGCGGCGGATGTCGGGGCGGCGGCGGACGACATCGGCGGGCAGTTCGGCCAGCCCGGCCGCGGCGCTTGCAGGCAGCGGCCCCGGCGGGTCTAGGCGCGGGGCGAGGGTGCCAGGCGGCTGGCCGAGCAGCACGCTGAGGGCGTGGATCGCCCGCTGCGCGGCGGCTTCATAAGTCGGCGCTTGGGCGCGGGTTTCCGCCGTCAATCCTTCACTTTGCGCGGTTTCCAGTTCGGAGCTTAGGCCGGCTTGGCGGCGGATGCGGGTCAGGGCCAGCGTGTCTTCTTGGCTGCGCAGGTTGTCGCGGGTCACGGCCAGCAATTGCTGGTTGGCGCGCAGTTCGATGTAGTTGCGGGCCACTTCGCCGAGCAGGGTGATGAGCGTGTCGCGGCGGGTTTCCTCTTCCGATTGCAGCACCGCGTCGGCGGATTCCACCGCCCGCCGCACCGCGCCGAACAAATCCAATTCCCACGAGGCGTCAAAGCCGGCCTGAAAGATGTTGATGATCTGGTTGCCGACGCCGAAGGCGCCAGCGGCGGCGCTTTGGCCGCTGGCGTTGATGTTGTTGCGGCGGCGGGTGAGGTCGCTGCGCGCGCCAAACGACGGCAAGCCGGCGGCGAGGGTGCCGGTGCGGTTGGCGCGGGCTTCGCGGATGCGGGTTTCCGCCAATTTGACATCGAGGTTGGATTGAATCGCCTCGGCGATCAATTGATTGAGCAGCGGGTCGTTGAAGCTTTTCCACCAGTCGTCCATGGGCTGGGCCGATGCGGCGGGCGCGGTTTGCGTCCAGCGCGGCGGAATGTCGGTTTTCGGCGGCGCGTAGTCGGGGCCGACGGCGCAGGCGGAGAGTAGCAGGGCGGCGGTGAGGCTTAATACCCTACGCGCCAACTTACGCTCAAAGCCAGCACAAAGCATGAACCACGAAAGACACGAA
>JBJSYU010000220.1:0-5138 GCA_046089945.1 Candidatus Methylumidiphilus sp. | reverse complement strand
GTCAGCGGTTGCCACGCGGCAAGATTCAACACTGGAGTCCAAAGCTGGCTTTGGACTCCAAGTTTGGCTTTAAGGATTCCGCGCTGGCCGACATTGAAGTGCAAGATTTATCTTGCACATATTTTTGAGGGCTTGCGCCCTGTGCAAGATAAATCTTGCACTCCAAATATCGCTTCTAAAGCCGGGCCGGTGCGGCGGGCCGAGTCCATCATAACCCCCCAAAAAAAATTCGACAGGGGGCTATCGCCCCCTGTACCCCCAGCTTGGCCGGCTGCGCCGCAGCATCCACCTTGGCGCAAACCGTCAGCTTTTTCGCACAACGAAGATTCAAGAGCAAGATCAAGAGCCATAAGAGGTAAAGAAGTAAAGGATTAAGGGGTAAGCGTCCTGGCAAGCCGGAAACCGAGATTGATGCCGCGGTCGCCGGTGTCGTGCCCGTCGCGGTCGGCGGAGCGGAGGAACTGTGGATAGCTGAACCAAGAGCCGCCGCGCAAAACCCGCCTGCCGTCACAACTGGCGCCATCTTCCCAGGCTGAACCGTTGTCCGGCGCGTTGTTGTAATTGGCATCATAACAGTCCTGCACCCATTCCCGCACATTGCCGTGCATATCCTGCAAATGCCATGGATTGGCGGGGAAACTGCCCACCGGGGCGGTGTGTTCCCATTGGTCACGGCCTTGCGCCAAACCGCCGCAGCAAACATCTTTGCCATAGTTGGCGTATTCGTGGGACGCGCTGTCGCCCCACCAGTAAGCCGCCGACGGCCCGACCCGCGCCACCGCCCGCGCCGCATATTCCCATTCCGCCTCGTTCAACAATCGGTAACGATTTTTGGCCTGTTCGCTCAGCTTGGCCTTGCCGTTGAGCCACGCGACATATTTTTGCGCGTCGTCCCACGACACGTTGATGACCGGGCGCTTGTCGCGGCCCCAGCCTTGGTCTGCGGCATGCGGGCAGGCGTTGTTGTCGCGCTCGCAGGCGTCCCATTCGGCGAATGTCACTTCGTATTTGCCCACCGCCAGCGGGTAGTCTATCGTGACTTTATGCTGCGGGCCTTCGTCAGCATCCCGCTCCTTTTCGCCGACGGGCGAACCCATCATAAATTCGCCCTGCGGCAATTCCACCATCTCCGGGCATTCGGCGCAGGCCTTTGGCAGGTCGCGGGGCAGCGTGGCGGGCTTCGGCGGGGGCGGGGGCGGCGGGGGCGGGCAATTGGGCGCGGATACGGACGGACAGGCGGGCGGCGCCGGGCAGGCCGGCGCATTGGGGCATGATGCTGCGGCCTCCTCACCCGCCCCCCCAAACATCTGCGCCAAGCCCCAGCCCAACCCAGCGGCCCCCAGCAAAGCCAAGCCCAGCTTGGCGTGTCGCCAGCGGGAAGGGCGTGGCGGGATGGGGATAGGAACGGGGACGGGCGTGGGCGTCGGCGTGGGGATAGGTGGCCGCACGGGTGTGTCGGCGTCGGCCAGTGTGAAGCTGGCATAGCGTCCGTCGTCCGCCAAGCCCTGCCGCCACTGTTCGATCTGCGCGATCCAATCCCGGTGCGGCAGTTCGGCCGGCGCCGGGCCGTCGCCTTCGTCATAGGCATACAGCGCCTTAATCAACCGCCGCAGGCCGCCCAAGGCGTCCAGCGCGCCCATCCAAGGCACGATCCACGGGCCGTCGGGGGGCATGATCAGGCCGTCCAAGTCGTCCAGCCCGCCCGGCCAGGGCGCGATCCACAGGCCGTCGCGGCGCATGATGTCGTCGAGCATATGGCCCAGGCTGACCAAGTCGCAGCGCCAGTCCAGCCGGTCGGCGTGGATCGTGCCGGCGTCGGCGTTGTCGCGGTCTTGCTGCAACGCCTGCCGCAGCCGCCGCGACTGGCCGAAGCCGGTGGGCAGAATCGGCAGCGGGTGTTTCAGCGGGTTGTCGCGGCTGATGGAAAACGCGAAGTCGATCAGCGCCAGCCGATCAAAGTCCAGCGTGACGCGCTCGCCGGGGCCGGGGCGGAACGGATAGGGCCGGTACAGCAGGCAGATGTTGTCGGCGCGCAGGTCGAGATGCACATAGCCGGCCGCGTGGATGTTGTGCAGCGCGTCCAGACAGGCCGAGGCCAGCGCCAGCAGTGCGCCGATGGCTTGGAACGGATGCGCGGCGACCGTGCCGTCGGCATAGCGCGGGCGTTGTTGCAGCCATTGCCACACGGTCAGACCGGCGTCGAAGGTGGCGATGTGTTCGGTGACCGGGGAGGCGTCGGGGCGCGGCGTTTGGCTGGTCATCGCATGCAGCTTGACCACGCGCTTGACGCTTTTGGCCCACAGCCCGGCAATCAGCCGGTTTTCGCGGTCTGTCCAGTAGGCCGCGTCGCGGCCTAAGCCGGCTTGGAAGACTTTCCAATAGGTGCAGTGCGCCCCGCCGCGCGCCGCTTGGCGCGTGACTAGCACATGCTGCTCGTCTTTGATCGTCGCATTGCTTAGCTCAAACGGGTCGTTGTTCATGGTTTTGCCAAATATCAGGGGCCAGTCTAAAAGGCTACGCGGTGAAGGCCGGGCTATTTTGCGGCAGCAAGGCGCGATTCGGCAAACAATCCGGCCTTAAGTTGACGAAGCTGTTGCGTTTCTGGACAATAGCGCGTTTTCCAGCCTCCCCCTCCTTCTTCCCCCCGGTTGCCGCATGACAGGCGTTTTTGCCGAAGACCAGATTCTAGTTTCCATCCGTGATCTGACTTTTTTCCGTTCGGGCCGAAAAATTTTCGATGGCATCAGCCTGGATATCCCACGCGGCAAAATCACCGCGATCATGGGGCCTAGCGGCACCGGCAAGACGACGTTGCTGAAACTGATTGGCGGGCAGTTGCGGCCTGACAAGGGCTTTGTCAGTGTCGAGGGGCGCATTGTCCATCAGCAAAGCCTGGGCGAGTTGTATGCGATGCGCAAGCGCATGGGCATGCTGTTTCAAAGCGGCGCGTTGTTGACGGATTTGAGCGTGTTTGAAAATGTCGCTTTTCCGCTGCGCGAACACACACGCCTGCCGGAGTCGATGATCCGCTCGCTGGTGCTGATGAAGCTGGAGGCGGTGGGCTTGCGCGGGGCGCGTGATTTGATGCCGTCTGAATTGTCCGGCGGCATGGCCCGGCGCGTGGCTTTGGCGCGCGCCATTGTCCTCGATCCGCTGATGATCTTGTATGACGAGCCGTTCACCGGGCAAGACCCGATTTCCATGGGCGTGTTGGTGAAGCTGATCCACAATTTGAACCACGGGCTGGGGTTGACCAGCGTGGTGGTGTCGCATGATGTGCGCGAGACCGCCGCCATCGCCGATTATGTCTATTTAATATCGGAAGGCCGCGTGGTGGGGCAGGGGACGCCTGAGGAAATCGAGCGCTCCGATTCGCCGTGGATTCGGCAGTTCATGCACGGCGAGGCGGACGGCCCGGTGCCGTTCCATTTCCCCGCCGCCGATTACAGCGAAGACTTGTTTGGCGGAAGGCTGGCGCGTTCGGCGGCCGCTTTGGCGGAAGCGCATTAACCTTATGCTGGAATCGATCCAAAAACTTGGCCGTGGCACCTTGGAGTCGCTGGAAAAACTGGGGCGGGCCAATCTGTTCATGCTGCACATCTTAGGTGGCTTGCCGGCTATCGTGCTGCGCGTCCGGCTGTTGGTGGCGCAGATGTATTCGGTGGGGGTGCTGAGCATCTTGATTATTGGCGTCTCTGGCTTATTCGTCGGCATGGTGCTGAGCCTGCAAGGGTTTTATGTGCTGTCCGACTTTGGCGCCGAGCAGACTTTGGGCGTGATGGTGGCGGCGTCGCTGGTGCGCGAACTGGGGCCGGTGGTCAGCGCCTTGTTGTTCGCCGGTCGCGCCGGTTCGGCGTTGACCGCCGAAATCGGCTTGATGAAAGCCACTGAGCAGTTGTCGGGCATGGAGATGATGGCGGTTGACCCATTGCGCCGCATCCTCGCCCCGCGCTTTTTCGCCGGGCTGGTGTCGATGCCGCTGTTGGCCGCGCTGTTCAGCATGGTCGGCGTGATCGGCGGCTATTTTGTCGGCGTCGGGCTGCTGGGCGTGGACGACGGCGCGTTCTGGTCGCAGATGAAGGCGAAAATCGACTTTTATGAAGACATCGGCAACGGCGTCATTAAGAGTCTGGTGTTCGGCGTGGTGGTCACTTGGATTGCATTGTTTGAAGGCTACGACGCCCTGCCGACTTCCGAAGGCGTCAGCCGCGCCACCACCCGTTCCGTCGTGTATTCTGCCTTGGCCGTATTGGCCTGGGATTTTGTGCTGACCGCACTGATGTATGGAGATAATTGATGCACTCAAGCAAAATCGTGGAGACCTGGGTCGGCCTGTTTGTGGCGTTGGGCATGGTCTCCCTGTTTTTTCTGGCGATGAAAGTCAGCAACCTAGGGGAATTGCAGACGCATGAGAATAGTTTCCGCGTGACCGCGCGCTTCCAAAACGCCGGCAGTTTAAAAGAGCGCTCGCCGGTGTCGATGGCCGGCGTCCGCATCGGGCGGGTCAGTTCGATCCGCTTCGACAAGGAAACCTACGAGGCGGTGGTGGAAATGCGCATAGACCCGCAATACGACACCATCCCGCAAGACAGTTCGGCCAATATTCTGACGGCGGGCTTGCTCGGCGAGCAGTATGTCGGCCTGACGCCCGGCGGCGCGCCGGAAACGCTCAAGGATGGCGACGAAATTGAATTGACTCAATCGGCCTTGGTGTTGGAGGAGGTGATCAGCCGCTTCCTGTTCAACAAGGCGGAAGGTTCGGACAAAAAAGGCAGCGCCGCCCGTTCCGCCGACGAGGCCGAGGACACGGCCATCCCGGCCACGCTTAAGCCGCAGGCCGACGGTGCGGATGAGGCCAAGCCGGAAACTTCGACCGAAGCGGCCAAATCCAAGCCCCGGCATGGCAAGTCTGAAGATGCCGCTGCGCCCAAGGCAAAGCCGCAGGGCAAAGCCGAAGACACGGACGGCGCGGCCAAACCGAAAGCGGCGGCACACTGATGACGAAGGCAATCTCGGCCAAACAGGCCCAGGGCTTGCTGGCCATCCGTCCAGTCAGCGCCGGGCGTTTCCAGTTGGAAGGCGAACTAAGCTTCGCCTCCGTCGAAGCGGCTTTGCGCAAGACGGCGAATTTTTTCACA
>JBJSYU010000219.1:0-3530 GCA_046089945.1 Candidatus Methylumidiphilus sp. | reverse complement strand
GTTGTACGGAGTCCAGCTCAAACACATCGACATCGGCCTTTTCTAGGGCTAAGGTTCCTTCGGCGGCCCGCGCGCCGAATGACAGAGCAAGAATCACGAGCGCAATAAAGGTTTTCATGGGTGTGATTTGCAGAATATCTTGGTGATTTTGTCCAGGTAGGCGAAAACGGCGGCATGCAGCCTCCGGTAAGCCTCCGTTGCCACGATCCAGCCCAGAATGCCGCGCACCAGATCCCATAGCCAGCCTTGTCTTTCCGCCAGCGGAATCATCGCATGGGTCAACCGATCAGGCACGGGTTTGGTTTTTTCGCTGCCCGTGTAAAATGGCAGGGACAGGAAAAACAGAAAGTACAAGACCGAGAAAATGCGGGCGAATATCGTGGCCGTTGGCGTCGCTGGCATAGTCCCCAGCACACCTAGCGCGAAGAAGCTGACGACAAACACAAACAGGGAGATTTTGAACACACCGCTGCGGTAGCGTATGGATTTGACTTCGCAACGGTCTAGCCACGGCAGGATGAATAGTACGACTATCGACCCACCCATCGCAATCACCCCGCCCAGTTTGTCCGGTATGGCGCGGAGAATGGAATAGAACGGGGTGAAATACCAAACCGGGGCGATATGCTCTGGCGTCCGCATCGGATCGGCAGGCTCAAAGTTGGGCGCCTCCAAGAAATAGCCGCCGAACTCAGGCGTGTAAAACACGATGAACGCGAACACCACCAGAAACACGGCGGTGCCGAACAAATCTTTGACGGTATAGTAAGGGTGGAACGGCACGCCGTCACGGGGAACCCCGTTTTCATCCTTGTTTTTCTTGATCTCCAAGCCGTCTGGATTGTTCGATCCGACTGTGTGCAGGGCGGTCAAGTGCAGCACCACCAAACCCACCAAGGCCAACGGCACGGCAATCACATGGAACGCGAAGAAGCGGTTTAGCGTGGCGTCGGCGATCACGTAATCGCCGCGAATCAGCAAGGCGATGTCTTCGCCCACCACCGGAATGGCGCCAAACAAGGAGATAATTACCTGTGCGCCCCAGAATGACATCTGGCCCCATGGCAATAAATAGCCCATGAAGGCTTCGGCCATCAGCAACAGGAATATCACCATGCCAAACAGCCACACCAGTTCGCGCGGTTTCTTGAATGATCCGTAGAACAGGGCGCGGAACATGTGCAGGTAGACGACGATGAAAAACGCCGACGCGCCGGTGGAGTGCAGGTAACGGATCAGCCAGCCCCAGCTCACATCGCGCATGATGTATTCGACCGAGTCGAATGCCAGTTTGGCGTCGGGTTTGTAGTTCATGGTCAGGAAGATTCCGGTCACAATTTGGATAACCAAAACCAACATGGCCAAGGAGCCGAAAAAGTACAAAAAGTTGAAATTCTTCGGCGCGTAGTATTTGACGAGGTGTTCGCTTACGAATGAACTAAGCGGGAAACGTTCGTCGATCCATCCCAGCAGGGATTTCGCTTTTTCTGATTCTGAGGCCATCAGGCATTCTCTCCGATGAGCAACCGCGTATCGCTGAGATAGTGGTGGGGTGGAATATCGAGGTTTCTCGGCGCAGGCACACCCTTGTAGACGCGGCCGGCCAAGTCAAAGAAAGAACCATGGCAGGGGCAGAAGAAGCCGCCTTGCCATTCCGGCCCCAAATCTAGGGGGGACACTTCGGGTCGGTAAGTCGGCGAGCAGCCCAAATGGGTGCAGACGCCTAGCGCGACGAGGATTTCCGGCTTGATGGCGCGGAACTCGTTGAGCGCCGCTTCGGGTTGCTCCGACTCTTCGGAGGTGGGGTCGCGCAGCTTGCCGACTAGGCTGGGCAGCGCTTTCAGGGAGTCAGGGGTGCGCTGCACGATCCAGACCGGCTTGCCGCGCCACATGACGCGGATGATTTGACCTGGCTCCAGCTTGGTGATGTCTACCTCCACCGGCGCGCCGGCCGCTTGGGCCTTCTCGCTGGGTTGCATGGAGGAGATGAACGGGACGGCGGCCAACACCGTACCCGCCGCGCCCACCGCTGTCGCCGCTTGGGTCAGGAACCAGCGTCTGCTGGAGTCCACGACATTTTCACTCATATTTGTATTCTCCTGCGCAAACCTTGACGGTGTTTATCGTTTTTGTTTCGTGAACGGTTTGTTCATATTGTAGGAACTTCCTTGCGCCGAAACAATCAGGCTTTTTCCTGGCGATTCGGTGATCCTTGTGCGCGGATAGGTTCAAGGCTTCAAGATAGCCGTGAGAGCCTCCATAAATCGTTGATTTTCTTCGGAAGTCCCAACCGTGGCCCGCAGACAGCCACGCAACATCGGGGCGGCATGGCTTAAATTTTTTATCAGTACGCCGACTTGCTTCAGTTTGCCAAAGACCGCGTCGGCGTCCTGCCCCAACACGCGGAAGCTGACAAAGTTCGCTTGGCTGGGGAACGCGGCCACCGGCAGCAGGCGCAAACCCGCCGTCAGTGCTTCGCGGTCGCGGCGGATCTGCGCGACTTGTTCGTCGAACACTGCCTGTTTGGAAAGCGCGAATTCCGCCGTCAATTGCGTCAAGACATTGATGTTGTAAGGCAGGCGCAATTTGTCCAATTGGCCGATCCAGCCGGGATGGCCGACCAGAAAGCCCAGCCGCAATCCCGCCAAGCCCAGCTTGGACAAGGTGCGCATCACCAGCAGATTGGGAAATTCCGCCAATTTCGGCATGAACGTGTCGTCGGCAAACGGCGCATACGCCTCATCCAGCACCACCAGCCCCGGCGCGATGCGCAATATCTCCAGCACGTCAGCGGCGTCAAAAGCATTGCCGGTAGGGTTGTTGGGGTAGGCGAGGAAAATTACTTGCGGCCGGTGTTCGGCGATGGCCGCGTGCAGGGCGTCCATGTCCAGCGAAAAATCGTCCGCCCGCAAGTCCACGCCGACGAAGCGCAACCCCAAGCTCACGGCGATCTGCCGGTACATGACGAAAGTCGGTTGCGGCGCAAGGACGCTGGCGCCGCCGGCCAGCGCCATCAGGATGATCTGGATCAGCTCATCCGAGCCGTTGCCGAGCATCAGTTCCATGCCATCCGGCACGGCGTTGGCGCGGCGCAAGGCTACGCGCAAACGATCCGCCGCCGGGTCGGGATAACGGTTGACAGCGGCAGTGCGCAGCAGGCCCAGCCATTCCTCGGTCATGTCCTCAGGCCAGCGGTAGGGATTTTCCATCGCGTCCAATTTGACTAGGCCGCTGGCATCCTGCACATGATAGGCGGACAGCGCCAAGACTTCGGGCCGCAACAGCGCGTGGGCTTGGCTGGCAATGTGTTCGGCAATGGACATAGGTTCGCCTATTCCGGTATGCGGTATTCGGCGGAACGGGCGTGGGCTGTCAGCCCTTCGCCACGCGCCAGCACCGAGGCGGTTTTGCCGAGTTCGGCGGCGCCTGTTGGGGAACAGAAAATCAGGCTGGAGCGCTTTTGGAAGTCATACACGCCTAGGGGTGAGGAGAACCGTGCCGTGCCGGAGGTCGGCAGCACATGGTTGGGG
>JBJSYU010000218.1:0-2951 GCA_046089945.1 Candidatus Methylumidiphilus sp. | reverse complement strand
AAACTGTTCCAAACCGAAGATTTCTCCCGCCTGCAAGGCGAATTGCTCGATGCCGGCCTGACCGCCCGAACCCATTACTTCAAGATCATGGAAATGCAACTCTATGACCTGCCCATCGCGTTGCGCTCGGAAATGGACGATCTGTACAAAACCGTTTATGACCTGAAAAAGAAAGTCCGGGCGCTGGAACAACAGGCCGATGAGGTGGGCGCATGAAAACGCCGCTATTTGCCTTCGATGAAAAATCCCTGCTGAAAGATCTAGGCGATTTCCAAACCAAGTTCATCAAAGGCGCGGGGGCGCTCACCGAGATCGAAGACATCGATGTCGGCACCGCGCCAAAAGAACTGGTGTATGAGGAAGACAAGCTCAAGCTGTACCGCTATTCGCGGGACAGCGAGGGTTCCTGCAAAACGCCAGTGCTGGTCGTTTACGCCTTGGTGAATCGGCAGTATATGCTGGACTTGCAGCCCGACCGCAGCATGATCCGCAACCTGCTCAATTTGGGGCTGGACGTGTACATCATCGACTGGGGATACCCCAGCAAAGCCGATATGTACTTGGGGCTGGACGATTACATCAACGGCTATATCAACACCTGCGTCAACAAGATCAGGAAACTGTCCGGGCATCCCAAAATCAACCTGATGGGCATCTGCCAAGGCGGTACGTTCTCGGCGATTTACGCGGCGCTGAACCCCGGCAAAATCCAAAACCTGGTGACTTTGGTTGCGCCGTTTGATTTTTCGACCAACGAGGGCTTGCTGTTCAATTGGGCGAAAAACATGAATGTCGATGCGCTGGTCGATGCCTACCGTGTCGTGCCGGGGGATTTCCTCAACTCCGGCTTTTTGATGTTGATGCCGTTCAACCTGAACATCCGCAAGTATGTGGACATGCTGGATGTCATGGAAGACAAGGACAAGCTGCTGAATTTCCTGCGCATGGAAAAATGGATATTCGACAGCCCCGGCCAAGCCGGCGAATGCCTGCGCGAGTTCATCAAAGAGTGTTATCAGGGCAACAAGCTGGTCAAAGGCGAGTTGCAAATCGGCGGGCAGCAGGTGAATCTGGGCAATATCACCATGCCGCTGTTGAACATCTACGCCTCCGCCGACCATCTGGTTCCGCCCGCCGCGACCAAACCCCTAAACGACCTCGTCGGCACCGAAGACAAAACCTTGTACGAGTTCAAAGGCGGGCATATCGGCGTGTTTGTCGGCGGCAAATCGCAAAAGGAATTGGCCCCGGCCATCGCCAAATGGCTGCACGAGCGTGATGCCGTGCCGCAGGCTGTTGACAGTGACGTTGACGCCGCGAAGAAAGCCGCGAAGAAACCGGCAAAACCCAGCCACTAAGCGTATCGGGCTATGGTTGAGAAAAGGGGCGCAATGCCCCTTTTCTGTTTTTTTGGCATTTACTGCGGGATACATGCTGCGCTATTTCCGTCGCGTAGCGGCGGCTTCAAGGTGCTGCTTTAGGCGGTGATTTTCAACCGTCGCTACGCGACGGTGTGCCCCTCATGCCATTTTCCAGGGTTTAAAACCCATATGCGCCAACTTAAGCCCCATGACCGTAAAAAGCATGAACCACGGAAAACAAGGAAGACACGGAAAAACAGCGCCTTACTTCCGTGTAGTCCGTGTTTTCCGTGGTTTTAAGCTTTTCAACAGCCTTTGCCGTTCAATGGGTTGCGCTGTAAGTTGGCGCACATGGGTGGCAAGTCCCGCCGCGCCAAGCACTAAACAAGCCCCGTCGCGCCAAAAATTTGGTTATCATCTTGTAAAACCGTTAGGATTTAGGAGACCGCCATGAAACCTTACTCCCTCCCACCGTTGGCGTGGCTGGCCTTGCTGCTGGCCTGCCTGATCGCCGCCAGCCAGCCCGTCGCCGCGTTTACGCTGTTCCAACCCAAAGGCAAGCTATTGCTGACCTCCGAACCCGGCGGGGCGAAAATTTTCATCAACGGCAAGCTGTCGGGCAACACGCCGACCCAAGCCGGCAAAGAATTGGCCCTGAATAAAGACGAAGGCGATTACACCATTGAGGCGGTGATCGACGGCAACCCGCCGTTGAAAGCCAGCCAGACTGTCCACCTCAAATATCTTCTTGTGACAAACAACAATATGAACACAGCCGAACAAATCTACGAACACGTTAAGGCATTGCCTGAATCCACGGCCCGTGAGATTTTGGATTTTGTCGAATTCGTCAAGGCTAAACGCAAATTAGTCGATGCAGGCCAATCATGTAGCCGTATTGAGCGCCTTGAAAAAATGCGTGCGGCTCGCGGGCTTTGGGCGCAGCGCGATGATTTGCCCGATCTTTCTGAACTCAGAGATGAATGGGACAGGGGATTTAATCAGGGTGAACGTTAATGTCCGGCACACTGTTGATCGACACCGACATCCTCATTGACTATTTGCGCGATTACCAACCCGCGGTGGAGTGGTTGGAAGCCTTGACGGTTGACCTGAAACTTTCTGCGATTAACGTGGCCGAGATTTATTCAGGAATGCGCGAGCCTGAGCGCCAAAAAATAGAAACCCTTTTGGAGTGTTTTACGATCATTCCCTTGGATGCTGCGCTGGCTGAATCGGGTGGATTGCTGCGCCGTGACTTCGGGAAAAGTCATGGCACTGGCTTGGCGGATGCCATCATTGCCGCCACCGTTCAACAACTTGGATGCTCGTTGGCGACCCTCAATCAAAAACACTTTCCGATGCTGGACTCCGTGATTGTCCCTTATCACAAGAAATAGAGGGTAGTTGTTCCGGTTTTCAATTTCTAGCCCCGACCCTTCTCCCGCAGGGAGAAGGGTCTCTCTCCCTGTGGAGAGGGCGAAGCGAGGGAGCAAAGCCGGTTGGGGTGAGGGGTTTAACTGAACGGCATGGGGCTTGCGCCCCCTTTATTGATTGATGATGTGCCGCCGGTTTAGGGCAAGCCTAGCG
>JBJSYU010000217.1:0-6827 GCA_046089945.1 Candidatus Methylumidiphilus sp. | reverse complement strand
TTTTGGACGGCGGCGCGTTGGATGCCTACGCCGCCGTCACCGACACGCTGGACGGCGGGGCGGGCAACGACACCTTCCTGGCGCGGGGCTTTTACGGTCACGGCGTCTACGACGGCGGCGACGGCACCGACATCATCGACTTCAGCCAGTCCACCGCCTACACGGCGCAACGGCGGGTTGCCGAGGGCGCGGGCGTGAAGGTGGACTTGGCGGCGGGCTTGGCTTCGAACTATTACTTGGCGCAATCCAACTACACTTGGACGGACTTTAACGGCCAGACTGCGCTGAACAACATCGAGAATGTTGTGGGCAGCAGCCAAGCTGACCGCCTGCTCGGCGACGCCGCCGCCAACCGCCTGGAGGGCGGGGCGGGTGCAGACATACTCAGCGGCGGCTTGGGCGCGGACACCTTCAAATACGGCGCCGTCTCCGACAGCGACATCGCGGCGGCGCTGCGCGATGTCATCCAAGACTTCAGCACCGCGCAGGGCGACAAGATCGACCTGTCGGCGCTGGACGCCGACTCAGGCGTGGCGGCAGACCAGGCGTTCAGCGTGTTCGCGCAGGGCGCGGCGTTTTCCGGCAGCTTCGCGGCGCAGGCCAGCTTGTTTTTCGACCAGACCGCGCATGTTCTCTATGGCAACAACGACGCGGATGCACAGGCGGATTTCGCCATTGAGCTGGTGGGCGTTTCTAGTCTGACTGCGGCGGCTTTCGTGTTGTAAAGCTGTCCGCTGCACGGCTTGGCCTTGGCATTCTGGCCGACGCTTGAGGCATTTTCAAACTACGGCCGGCAGGATGCCGACGCTCCAATATAAACGCCGGCAGGGATGCCGGCGCCACGTCGATCAACTTAGAGGACAGGCACCAGCAACACCGGCTTGCCCGCCGCCGACAAGCCGTCCCCATCGACCTCCCCCAGCAGCAGGCGGCGCCACACGCCGTGCCGGCGCGTGCCGGCGACAATCATATCCGCGCCCAGCTTTTCAGCCTCTTGGACTATCGTCTTGGCCGTCTCTCCCTGCACCAGCAAGGCGGTGGCGTCCAGCCCACGCGCGCGCAGGTTTTCGGCCATGGCCTGCAACTGCCGGTGTTCGCGGTGGTAGCCCTCGGCCACTTGTTGGCGCATCACCTCCGGGTCAACCTCATAGCCGACAAAATCGGGGGCGGGCGCGGCGACATGCAGCAGCCACACCTTGCCCAACGCGCCTTGCAGCAGGCCCACCGTTTTGTCCAGCACGCCGGCGGCGTTCTCGGACAGATCCAGCGCGATCAACACATTCATCATCTGCCTACCCTCATGCTCACTGTTCCTGCCAGCCCATGCGCTTGCGGTAAATCGTCGAGGGGCTGACTTCCAAAAGCGCCGCCGCGCGCGGGATGTTGCCGTCGCAGGCCGCAATCGCCCGCTCGATGGCTTCCTTTTCCACTATCCACAACGGCAGAATGGCTTCGCGGACAACCTGGGCTTCATGGGTCGGCGACGGGGCGGCGGGCGGCGGGGCCGCCGCCACCGGCTTGTCCAGCGGCGGCGGCAGGATGTCCGCAGTGACCAGCTTGCCCTGGTGCAGCACGACGATGTTGCGGATGACATTTTGCAGTTGGCGGACATTGCCGGGCCACGGGTAGGCGCGCAGCCGGGCCTCGGCTTCCGGGGTGAAGCCGGTGAAGCCTTTGCCCTCTTCGCTGGCGAAGTCGGTGAGGAACCGGCGGGCGATAGCCAGCACGTCGTCTTCGCGCTCGCGCAGCGGCGGCAGCACGATGGGGATGACGTGCAGCCGGTAATAAAGGTCTTCGCGGAAGCGCCCGGCCTCCACTTCCTTCAGCGGGTCGCGGTTGGTGGCGCAGACGAGGCGCACATCGACGACCTCGGTCTTACTGGCCCCCACTTTTTGAAACGTCCCGGTCTGCACAAACCGCAACAGTTTGCCCTGGATGCTCAAATCCATCTCGCCGATTTCGTCCAGAAACAAGGTTCCGCCATGGGCTTGCGCGGCGACGCCTTGGCGGTCGGCGTAGGCGCCCGTGAACGCGCCTTTGACATGGCCGAACAGCTCGCTCTCCAGCAAATCCTTGGGGATGGCGGCGCAGTTGAGGGTGACGAAAGGCTTGTCGCTGCGCGGGCTTTGGCGGTGGATGGCCTCGGCGCAAACCTCCTTGCCGGTGCCGCTTTCGCCGGTGATGAACACCGTCGCCCGGCTGGCGGCGACGTTGTCGATGATCCGGTAGACCGCCTGCATCGGCAGGGAGGCGCCGATGAACCCGCAATACTGGCGGCGCACTTCCAAGTCGTCCACCAGTGTTTCCAGGCGGCGCATTTTCAGAGCGTTGCGGATGGTGTAGAGCAGCCGGTCGGCGTTGCAGGGCTTTTCAATGAAGTCGAAAGCGCCGGCCCGCATCGCCTCCACCGCCACATGCACAGAGCCGTGGCCTGTCACCACGACAACCGCGCAGGGGATTTTCTCCTCGATCACATGGCGCAGAATGTCCAGCCCCTCCATGTCAGGCAGCTTGAGATCCAGCACCATCGCCTGCGGCAGGCAACTGTGCAGCAACTCCATCGCTTTGGCCCCGGTTTCGGCCAGCACCACGTTCCAATGCTCCTTGCTCAAATAGGCGCTATACACATGGGCCAGGGTTGGCGAATCTTCAACGAGTAAAATGGTGGCGCTAGGTTGGTTGGTCATGACAGTTGCGAAGCATTCGTCTGATTGTTATGAGGATCGATGTTGCTATCTTGCGTCGCAAATTGCAACCTCAAATTGGGCGGTCTACGCGCGGCGCGGCGTCTGCTCCGCCGCCAAACGCGGCAGGAGCGCCCGCAGTCTTTGCCAGCCCCCAGCATAACTTCCAATATGTGGCGCATTTATTGCTAAAATTATACACCGCTGCAACAAACGGAATTGCATGAAAGCAAGGCTTTCCCTAGACGGGCGCTGTTTTGCCCAATTCTACAGCGAGCCGCATCCGGGGTCTGGCTACCATTGGCGCTTCCCTCCACTAGGCAAGCGCCTATTGAACACTTCATCCAAGAGTCATCCATGCTCCATAACAGGCCCCAGAAAATTGACTTTATTGAAAAGGTCAGGCTGCGCGCCTGCGACCTGCGCCCGGGCATGTACGTTTGCGAGCTAGACCGCCCATGGCTGGAGACGCCCTTCCTGCTGCAAGGCTTCGAAGTCAAGAATGACGACGACATAGAGGCAATCATGCAATATTGCGAGCATGTCTACATCGACATGATGCGAACTAAGCTGGTCAAAGCGGCATTGCCCACACAGCCGGCCAGTCCTTTCCTGGGCAAACGGACTGCCGCGGCGCGGACGAAAGACATCGAGGCCGCGAAAAGCACGCACAGGCAAACGTCCACCCTAATCAAAAGCTTCATGGATGAAATACGTTTTGGCCAAAGCCCGGACATTCAATTGGCGAAAGGCGCGGTTTCGGAATGCGTGGCCAGCGTGGTGCGCAACCCGGAGACCATGATATTTCTGACCCGTCTGAGCAACAAAGACACGCTGACCAGCCAACACGCCTTCAATGTTTGCATCTATTCTATCGTCATTGGCCGCTTGCTGGGCTTTGACGCGCAGAAGCTGGAGAACCTAGGGACGTGTGCCATGCTCCACGACATGGGCAAAGTCGTGATACCCGACCATATATTAAACAAGCCGGGGCCACTCACCGAAGAAGAAATGGCAATCGTCCAGAGCCATGCCCTGGAAGGCCGGAACATACTGATGTCGGGGCGCAATATATTCAGCGGCAGCGTCGATGTCGCTTATGGGCATCACGAAAATCTGGATGGGTCGGGATACCCCCGAGGGCTGGAAGGGTATCAGCTTAACTTGAACTGCAAAATCGTGTCAGTGGTGGACAAGTATGACGCCATCACCAGCCTTAGGCCGTACCGCTCGGAAGGAGACCACCTGCGGGCGGTGTCCATCCTCAACAAGCTGGTCAGAGAACACAAAATAGACAACGAGCTGACTTCCGGGTTTGTCGCCTATTTAGGGATTTACCCTCCCGGCTGCGTCGTCGAGCTGAGTTCGGGCGAGGTGGGTATCGTCCTTGAGTCGAATGTGAAGCAAAGGCTGCGCCCGCAAATCCTCGTTGTTCGGGACGCCGCCAAATCGCCAACGCAGCGCTTTGTGGACATGAGCGAAAAAACCATGGATGACTTCGGCCGCCCCTACCGCATCGTAAACGTCAGCCGCGCCAGCGACTTCGGCATAGAATTGGGGCAATATTACGATGTCATCATGCAGGCGTTCAATTGACTGAAAACATTTTTCCCATAGCGTATACTCACCGCTGGCGCCGCCTCCCCTAGCCTAGCACCGGCTTTGGGCATGCCTCAAGCCGATCCATCAATTAGATTAGTTCACCCACTTATGCCCGGAATCACGCTGTCGCCTTCGCAAATCAACCGCGCGTTTCCATTTCACGTGGCTATCGACCACGAGCTTCGCGTACTGCACGTCGGCCCGTCCCTATTGCTCGCATACCTAGAAATCGCGCTCGGTACAGACATCCGTTCACACTTTGTCCAGATCGACCCAGCGGCGGCGATCAACTTCAGCGCGGTGGCCGAATCAGAATATGCGGCAACTTGGAGGCATAAGGCTTCTGGGTTGACATTTCGTTTGCAGTCATTGAAGGCAACGCCAGCGCATACCTTGCTTTGCATCTTGACGCCTTGCCCGGCAGACAGCGGTGAATTGGATGCCTTGGATTTTCTACCTCAGGATGGTGGCCCACGCGAGCCGATTTTCGAGATGCTGCAACTGGCCCGTTCACAGAAAATAGCACTGCAAGACGAGCGCGATCTTGTGGAGAAGCTCTCCGAGCAACGCGCGCAACTGCTTCAGGCCAACGCCGAACTCAGCCGGCAATTTAGCTTGCTTTGGGACGAGCTGATAAACCTAAAGCAAATAGAAGCCGAAACGTTTAAGATAGCTTTGATCGCCAACAATACCGATAACGCTGTCGTCATGACGGATGCGATGGGCTGTGTCGAATGGGTCAATGAAAGCTTTACACACATGACCGGCTACACATTGCAGGAGATGCTAGGAAAAACTCCTGGTTCCGTGTTGCAAGGCGAAAAAACCGATCCAGACGTTGTGGCATACACGCGCAGACAATTCCAAAATGGTGAGAGCTTTGGCGCTGACATATTGAACTATAGCAAATCCGGCACTGAGTATTGGGTACAATTTGAGGTTCAACCAATCCGCGACGAGGATAACAAAATAACCAACTGGATGGCTATTGAGCGCGACATTACCGAGCAAAAAAAATCCGAACTGGCCTTGCTAGAGGCAAAGAAGACGGCAGAGGCCGCCAGCCGGGCAAAAAGCGCTTTCTTGGCCACGATGAGCCATGAAATCAGAACGCCCATGAATGCCGTCTTAGGCACTCTCAATCTTCTATTGGACAGCCCTCTGAATGACGAGCAAGCGCTTTGGGCAAAATCCGCCTACGCGGCCGCCCATTCCCTGCTTAATATTATTGAAGATATTCTGGATTTTTCCAAAATCGAAGCCGGCAAGCTGACCCTGAACCAAGAAAATTTTGACTTGAAGTCCCTGATCGCTGAAATTATCCAGCTTTTCCGCATACGCACCGAAGCAAAAGGCTTGGCGCTGTCTTATGCCATATCCCCCGACACTCCTAAAGTCATTCTAGGCGATCCGTTTCGCCTGCGGCAAATTTTGGTCAATCTCATCGGCAATGCCGTCAAGTTCACCGAACAAGGGGAAATTTTTGTGAGCGTCTTTTGCAAGGAGCACACCGCCACCAAAACCCTGCTCCGCTTTCATGTGAAAGACACGGGCATAGGAATTCCAGAGGATGTCCAGGCATCCCTGTTCAGCCAGTTCGTGCAGGTTGATTCTAGTGCCACTCGCCGCTATGGGGGCACCGGCTTAGGGCTTGCCATCTGCAAACGCCTCGTCAGCCTGATGAATGGTGAAATTGGGGTAAACAGCCGATATGGTGAAGGCAGTGAGTTTTGGTTCACCGCAGAAATGGCCAAGGCCGACGACGGCATGATTGCTAATTCTTCCGGTGGCAATATTCGCAAGCTTCCGAATCCGGCACCGAATAGCCGCAGGTCGCATGCACGAGAAAATCCCGATGCGCCTGCACGGCTAAACCCAGCGCCCGCTCTCGACCGCGCAAGCGGCGCGGCAAAAATTCTTGTGGCCGAAGACGGGGAAATCAATCGAATGGTCGTTACCGCAATACTTGGCAAAGCTGGCTATAAGGTTGAAGTAGCCGAGGATGGCTCAAAAGCTTTCGAGGCCGCCCGCATTAACGACTATGACCTGATTCTTATGGATGTGCAAATGCCTGTCATGGACGGATATCAAGCCACATCGGCAATACGTTGCTTATCCGGCCATAAGTCGCAGGTGCCTATATTGGCCTTCACCGCCAATGCCCAACAAGAAGACCGCACCGCTTGCCTCGCGGCTGGCATGAATGATTACATATCCAAGCCGGTTGACAAGGAACGCTTGCTGTCCACGATTGCAGCTTGGCTGAATAAAAACATGGAAGCGGAACCTGCTCAGCATCGCCCCATGCCGGAGGTCGAACTAGCTGCGCTGCTTGACGAAAGCGCCCTGCGGTCTTTGGCAGATCAAACGGATGTGCGAACCATGAAAGAAACCGTGGCGATCTTCTTTGCTGATTCGTCAAGCAGGATAGAAAAAATTGAAGCTGCGCTAAGGGAAATGGATTATCAGACGATTCGGTTTGAAGCACATAGCATAAAAAGTGCCGCAATAACCCTGGGGGCCATGCGCCTCGGCATCGCT
>JBJSYU010000216.1:0-6177 GCA_046089945.1 Candidatus Methylumidiphilus sp. | reverse complement strand
GCATCCCTGCCGGCGAACGGGCGGCGGAACTTGTCCGAAGCCGCCTTTATGGGATAATCCCAGCCATTTCCAAAGCCTCCCAGCGGACAACCCCATGACCGACAAACGCCAAATCCTTGTCACCAGCGCCCTGCCATACGCCAACGGCCCCATTCATCTAGGCCACCTCGTCGAATATATCCAAACCGATATCTGGGTGCGCTTCCAGAAAATGCGCGGCCACTCCTGCCATTATGTCTGCGCCGACGACACCCACGGCACACCCATTATGCTGCGCGCCGAAAAAGAAGGCATCACCCCGGAAGCACTCATCGCCCGCGTCCACACCGAACATTACCGCGACTTCCAAGGTTTCCATGTCCAATTCGACAACTACCACAGCACCCATTCCGAAGAAACCCGGCACTATGCCGAAACCATCTACGCCCGCCTGAAAGACCACGGCCTGATCGAATCCCGCGCCATCGAACAGTATTATGACCCGGTCAAGGACATGTTCCTGCCGGATCGATTCATCAAAGGCGAATGCCCGAAATGCCATGCGGCAGACCAATACGGCGACTCCTGCGAAGCCTGCGGCACCACCTATGCGCCGACCGATTTAATCAACCCCTATTCGGCGGTGTCCGGCGCCGCCCCGGTGCGCAAAGAATCCCTGCATTACTTCTTCAAACTCTCCGACCCACGCTGCCAAAGCTTTCTGCGCGAATGGACAACCGGCCAACGCAGCGCCGTGCCGCCGCTGCAAACCGAAGCCGCCAACAAAATGCAAGAATGGCTAGGCGCGGCGGACGAAAACCGCCTGTCGGATTGGGACATCTCCCGCGACGCCCCCTATTTCGGCTTTGAAATACCCGACGCACCCGGCAAATACTTCTATGTCTGGCTGGACGCGCCGATAGGCTACATGGGCAGCTTTAAAAACCTCTGCGACAAAACCCACGCGGCGGGGCAGGGGGGCGAATTAAACTTCGACGACTACTGGCAAAAAGACGCCCAGACCGAACTCTACCATTTCATCGGCAAAGACATCCTCTACTTCCACGCGCTGTTTTGGCCGGCGATGCTCGAACACGCCCATTTCCGCACCCCCACCAAAGTCTTCGCCCACGGCTTCCTCACCGTCAACGGCGAAAAAATGTCAAAATCACGCGGCACTTTCATCACCGCCGCCAGCTATCTGCAACAAGGGATAAACCCCGAAGCGCTGCGCTATTACTATGCCTGCAAACTGAACGGATCGATGGAAGATATCGACCTGAGCCTGGACGATTTCATCGCCAGGGTCAACAGCGACCTCGTCGGCAAATACATCAACATCGCCAGCCGTACCGCCGGCTTTGTCAGCAAACAACTCGATGGTGCTTTAGATGCGGGGTATTGGAAAACGGAGGAAGGGCTAGCCATTTTGGACGGCGCGGCGGATTCAGCGCTGCTCATCGCCGAAGCCTATGAAGCCCGCGACTACTCGCGCGCCGTCCGCGAAGTCATGCGCCTCGCCGACCTCATCAACGAATATGTCAACGCGCAAGAACCCTGGAAAGTCGCCAAAAACCCGGCGCAAAAAGACCTCTTGCTGAATATCTGCACGCGCAGCCTGCAAGGCTTCCATCTGCTGTCGATACTGCTGGCCCCGCTACTGCCCGAACTCACCCGCAAAGTCGCCCGCGAGTTTTTCGGCATGGAGCGCGATTTCCAATGGGACGACGTGAAAAACCCGCCTACCCGCATCAACCCCTATCAACACCTCATGACCCGCATCGACCCCAAACACATCGAAGCCCTCATCGAAGCCAACAAACCTATGCCTATCTCTGAACAAGCGGAACCGCAATCCGAACAGCGTCATGGCGAACACCAGCAGCACACGATCCAAGCCATCGCCGAAACCATCAGCATTGAGGATTTCAGCAAAATCGACCTGCGCATCGCCCGCATTATCCAAGCCGAAGCCGTCCCCAAAGCCGACAAACTGCTGAAACTCACCTTAGATATCGGCGAAGAAAACCCGCGCACCGTATTCGCCGGCATCAAATCCGCCTACGCCCCCGAACAACTGCAAGGCAAACTCACCGTCATGGTCGCCAACCTCGCCCCCCGGCAAATGAAATTCGGCTTATCCGAAGGGATGGTATTAGCCGCCAGCGACGAACGCGGCGGGCCGTTCGTGCTCTTCCCCGACCAAGGCGCACAACCCGGCATGCGGATCAAATAAGCCGAAATAAGGTATCCTCTTGGCCTTGTCAATTCCCAAGCTCCGCTTGGGAATGCGGCCTTGGAAGCTCCGCTTCACGAGGCGTAAGGATTTGATCGTCTTGAGCATTCCCACGCTCCGCGTAGGAATGCATTCTTCGACGCTCCACGTCGCGCTTCAATGTATGTGCCAGTAGTGTTAGTGCCATAGGCCACAGGCCGCATAGCGGCCAAGACGGCATTCCCACGCAGATCGTGCGAACGATTAAATACACAGGTGCGCCGAAGCCCGCCATTGCGGCTGGGAGCCGGAATCCAGCGTCCAAGGATGGTAAAATTTGAATCTCTGCAATATCTAAATTCAGGCACTTGCACAACCGGCTAGTTACGGTTCATGACGGTGGATGCTGATTTCCCGGCTGGAATAGCGGCATTCCCCGGCTTGGCCGGACTTGTGTAAACCAAAACTTTTGCACTTCAAACTTGAGACCGTCTGGTTCTAAAGCGCGCTTTCAAAACGCGCCGCAGACCTAATGTATCTGTCGCAACCGCCCGCGCCATTTTCGGCAATTTATTGATTCCGGAGACTTCCGGCATTGTCCAGCATCTTCTAGAGTCTTAAGACCATCTGCCGCTTAACAAGGACTCTCAGCCGCAGCACTTTTTGAATTTCTTGCCGCTGCCGCAGGGGCAGGGGTCGTTGCGGCCGGGTGGGGTGGTGGGGAGGATGTCGCCGTCGAGATAACGCCATGCGCCGGCTTCGCGGGTGAAGCGGCTGTGTTCGCGGAGTTGTTGGATTTTGCCGTGTTGGCGGTAGGTGGCGATGAATTCGACTGTTCCTTGGGCGTCTTGCGGCCCGCCGTCCGCCACGCGGAGAATGCGCAGGCCGGCCCATTGCGTGTCGTCGCCGCTGAAGTCCAGAACGGCGGGGCGGCTGTCGGGGTGCCAGGTGTTCAGCAGGTAGGCGGCGTCGCGCCGGGCGTAGGCAGTGTAGCGCGAGCGCATCAGCGCTTCCGCCGTGGGCGCGGCGGCGCCGGCCAGCAGCGGGCCGCAGCAGCCTTCGTAAGGCCGCCCCGACCCGCACGGGCAGAGCGCCGCCGCCATCGCGTTAAGGCCCGGCTGGCGCATCAGGCGATGGGGATGACGCCGTCGAGCAGTTTGGCCAGTTTGCCGACGGCTTCGCCGACCGCCCCGGCCACTTCGCCGAGCTTTTTCGGGTCTTTCGCCGCCTGTTCGGCTTTCGCCGCCGCTTGTTTCATCGCCGCCGCCGCTTGCTGGTACAGCGGGGAGGCGGGGTTCAGCACGGCGTTGACCACGTCGGTCTTGTGCTGGAACAATTGATCCAGCAGTTCGTCTACCTGTTCGCTGGCGGTGGCGGGCTTGTCGCTTAAGGTTTCCAACGCCGCAATGGTTTTTTGCAAGTCTTGTATCAGGGTATCCACGGTTTTAACCCTCACGCACGGAGAAAATTTAAGGATAATACGGCTGGGCTTAGGGGGTCGCGCTGCGCAAGCGGTTGCGCGGCCCCTGCGGTTCATCAACCAATGCCGCTATTCTCGCCTATTCCGGCTGAAAAAAAACACCCTTTTGCGATGGGAGACTGCCTTTGGACATCAAGTCGGTGCAAGACACGCTGCGGGCGTTCGCGCAAGCCCGCGATTGGGAGCAGTTCCACAGCCCGAAAAACATCGCCACGGCGCTGGCGGTGGAGGCCGCCGAGCTGCTGGAGCCGTTCCAATGGCTCAAAGAGGAGGAGTCGCGGCGGCTGGCGGAGAACCCGCAAGCCTATGCGCAGGTTGAAGAAGAAGTCGCCGATGTGCTGATTTACCTGCTGCGGCTGGCCGATCTGCTGGACATCGACTTGGAGCGGGCGGTGGCGGAGAAAATCCGCAAGAACGGGGAAAAGTATCCCGTAGCCTTGGCGCGGGGCAACGCCGTCAAATACAATCGCCGCGACGCCTAGGGTATCGCTGAATAAGTTTGCCGGACGTGGCAAAATGCGAAGCAAGATTTTCAATTTAAGACACCCTCTCCCTGTTAAGGGGGAGGGCTTAATTCAAGCGCCTCCTTGAGGAACACGCCGCCCGCCATGAGCAAAACCCTGACCGATCAGACCATCGCCCTCGCCGGCTTGACCCAAGCCGTGCAACTGGTGCGCAACATCGCCCGCAACGGCAGCGCCGACGACGAGGACTTGGAGACCTGCCTGTCCAGCCTGCTGAAAATCAACGCCGACAGCGTGGAGGACGTCTACGGCGGACTGAAAAAATTGAAGAACGGCCTGTCCCTGCTGGAGCGGCAATTGGGCGACCCGGAGACGGTGGACACGGAGATGGCGCGCTACGCGGCGGCGCTGGTTTACCTGGAAAGCAAGTACCAAAAGCAGCCGACTATGCAGAAGACGGTGCGCGCCGGCCTGGAGCGGGCCACCACGCAGGCGGCGCATTTCAGCGTGATCCACGAGAATGTGCTGTCCAACCTCGCCGAGGTGTACCAGAACAGCATCAGCCAGTTGGCGCCGCGCATCGTGGTGGTCGGGGAGCAGCGGTTTTTGGAGAACCCGGCCAACGCCAACAAGATCCGCGCCCTGCTGCTGGCCGGCATCCGTTCAGCCTGGCTGTGGCGGCAGTGCGGCGGCGGGCGGCTGGGGTTTTTGCTGAACCGCCGCAAGCTGCGCGAGGAGGCTAAGCGTCTGTCGCAGGCGGTTCCGCTGGGGTTTAGGGATAGCGACTAAGCGTCGCGCTTGATGTATTTGAAGCGCGGGTCGTCCGGCGTGCCTGCCAACACGCCGCCGCTGTCGGCCTGGGCGTCCCACTGGACTACCGCTTCGATTTTCTGCGCCAAGGCGAAGTCTTTGTCGGTGACGCCCTTGGCGGAATGGGTGATGAGCTTGACGAGGACGAAGGCGTAGGAGACGCTGAGGTCGGGATGGTGCCACGCCGCCTCGGCCAGATGGCCAATGGTGTTGACCACCATCAAGGTCGCCTTCCAGCCGCTGGTGCGGTATTTGCGCCGTATCCAGCCGTTTTCGTACCACCAGTGCGGCAGATCCGCCGCCAGCCTCTCGGCAATTTCCTGCTCGCTGTAGACCCGTTCGCTGTCGCGCATGGTGGTGTGCCTTGCTGTGTTTGATGAAGGGGCGGGGCGGGTGGCTTCTCGGCGTCCGCGCTACCCTCAAGGGGAATTAAGCCGCCTGCACGGGGATGGCGTGGCCGATGCGGACGACCGCGTTGGCGGCGTCCACGTAGATCAGCGTGGGATGGAAGGCGGCCAGTTCGGCTTCGTCCAAGATGGCGTAGGCGCAGATGATGACGATGTCGTTGACGGCCGCGTGGCGCGCCGCCGCGCCGTTGATCGAGATGACGCCCGAGCCGGCCTCGGCGCGGATGGCGTAGGTGGTGAAGCGGGCGCCGTTGTTGACGTTGTAGATCTGGATTTGCTCGTATTCCCTGATGCCGGCCTGATCCAACAGATTGCCGTCAATGGCGCAGGAACCTTCATATTCCAGCTCCGAATGGGTGATGCGCGCCCGGTGGAGCTTGGCTTTCAGTAGGGTGATTTGCATGGATTTGACCTGATTCAGGGCTTAAAAGTTGGAAATTATGCCGGATGTGTCTAAGCCTAGCAACAATCGTCCCAACCCGGCGGCGGTTGACAAGCTGTTTGCCGCCGCCCACTCAGACCCGTACTTGCACATTGTCAATCAGCCGCGCCCGCCCCAGCCACGCCGCCGCCAGCACCGTGAATTCGCGCTCGTCAACGCAAGGCGCCGCCAAATCCGCCAGCCTGCGCACGGCGAAATAGTCCGGCCCAAAGCCTTCCGCGCACAAAAATGCCGTCTGCTCGGCCTCGATGGCCGGATAGTCGCGCACGCCTGCCGCCAGCGCCGCCGCCGCCGCCCGCAGGCTTTGGTAAAGCTTCGCCGCCCGCTGTTTTTCTTCCGCGCTCAAATAGCTGTTGCGCGAACTCAGCGCCAAGCCGTCG
>JBJSYU010000215.1:0-5243 GCA_046089945.1 Candidatus Methylumidiphilus sp. | reverse complement strand
CGCCGACAAGGGCTTGGCCCGCATGGCCGCGAACAACCTGGCCTCAAAACGCTGACCCAGAAGTAATGAACCAGCCGGTGTATGAGGCTCCACCGGGCCGTTCAGTCGCAGGTGTTGCTGAAGTAGCCCAAGGGCCGCACGAAGGTATAGGCGTAAGGGACGCCGACCAGTATGCCGCCGAGTTTATGGAAGGCGTCGTGCGGTTCGGGGATTGCGGCGAGCGCGGTGAGCGGCGACAGGCCGACGAACAGCGCCGCGCCGGCCAAGGTGCCGACCGCGCCCACTGGGCGCACGACAATCACGTCGGTCAGCACGTTCGCCGCGTCGCTGCGCGTCTTGCAGTCTAGGCGCGGGTCGGCCGCGGCCTGCATGGAAAGCAAGGCCAGCGCGGCCAGTTTGGGAAATTTCAACTTTCAGTCTCCTCGGCAAAAAGGTTAAAGTGTGCCGCCATTCTAACGGGGAAGCCGGGCTTGCGGTAGCCGCGCCCGCCGCCCCGGCCACGCTGACCGAGAACGCCCGCCCATGCCTATGATTCCCTTGCTTCTGCTGTTGCTGTTGACGCTGTCCGGCTGCGGGCAGGATTTGCATTTCAAAATCCGCTACGGCGATATCGGCGGCCTGGCCGTCGGCGACCCGGTTTTGCTGGACGACCGGCCCATCGGCAAAGTCGCCGCCGTGGAACCCGCCCAGCCCAGCGGCCATTTGGTGGAGGTGGCGATTCCGCGCGCCGCCGCCGCCGCCGCCACCCACGAGGCCAGTTTCATATTGACGCCCGACCCTGACCAGGCCGGCCGGCGGCGCATTGAGATGGTGTTGGCGAACCCCGGCGGCAAGCGCATCGCCGACGGCGAGGTGGTCGAGGGTTCCTACCCCAGCCTGTTGGGCAACTTTCCGTTTGGCGAGTTGCTGCGCGGCTTTGGCGACGCGCTGCGCGACTTGCGCGGGCAGGTGGAGCAGTTTCGGCGGGATTTTGAGCGCCTGCCAAACTCCCCGGAATCCCGGCAATTGCAGGAGGAATGGCGCAGGCTGGCGGATGAAATAGCGAAGGCGCAGGGCGCGGCAGGGGATAGCTTGCAAAAGGATATCCTGCCGAAGCTGGAGCAGGAAATGGAAGGGCTGCGGCGGCGGATCGAGGAGGAGGCGAGGAAGGCGGCGCCGAAAAAGGGCAGGCCGCTGGAGACCTGAAGACCTAAGGCGGATCGCCCTTAGCGCCCGCGTGGCAAAAGCCACGCAGACGCTAAGAGCGGGCGCTTAGCCTACCAGCAATATTTCCACCAAGCACCGCCCATATTGATCGAGGTACAGGGGTCGTTCACGACCGCAGCCCCGGTGCTGTTGAGGGCTTGCGCGGCGGCGGGCGGCGTAAAGCCGGTCAGGTTGATGCTGTTGGACGAGGTGGGGCTGATCTTGTCCAGTTCGCAGGTGCGTGGCGTGAGGGTGCCGGTGGATTCCCCGCAAGTGGGGACGCTCACGCCTTCGGCGCTTAACACTTGCACTTCGCTGTTTTCGTTAACCAGCAGCACACCCTTGATTTTATTTTCCGCCAGCCATTTTATAAGCTCTGGCGAGAAAGGCGCTTTGATTGCGGTGGCGGCCGTCGTCGGCGCGGTTGCGGCGGCAACCGCCGCCACACGGAGATTTTGCGCCGCCTGCTTGCTCGTGGCGGCAGGCTTTTCTGCCGCTGCCTGATACGCCGTGCAGCCTAATGCCAAAGCCAAAGCCGTTTGCAAAAAATAGCGCTTTTTGTGTTGCGTGTTAAACATTGCGATGTCTCCTACAGTTTCAGGTTAGTGAGGGTATATAGGGCGCTCCGGCGCAGACAGGCCGGTGAATCCCTTAACGCTAGTGTCAACTCAGATTGTTGCCGCATCCTCGCGGCTTGCCCTGGTGGGCGGGTTCCTTAAGTTGTTGCGCCTGCCGTCCATAGCCCTGTGGAAATCCACCGCTTTAGAAGGACAGGGTGACGCGGCCATAGACCGCACGTTCGGGAAAAAACGGCGCTTGCTCCACCGCCTGGGTGCGCAGGCCGTAACTTTGGTAGCGGAAGCTTTGGTCGAGCAGGTTGCGCACATCCACTTGCACGATCCCCAAACGCTTGGGCAAGCGATAGCCCAGCCCCAAATCCACCAGCGCGAATTCGTCTTCCTGGTAGCCGGTGCCGTCCGCGTCCACCTGTTGATTGACATAGCTGGTCTTGACGCTGGCGAACCAGCCGACCGGGTGAAAGTAGGAGATCGTCACCGGCAGCAGATGGGTGCGCGTGCTGGGCGGGTTGCCACGGTCTGGCAGAAAGTCTTGGTTGTCGAAGTCCTCGTAGCTGTATTCCAAGCTGATGCTGACGCGCTCGCCGGGCGGCGTCCAGTATAGATAGCCCCGATACAGCCGCTCGCGCCAGAAGGCTGCGTGCGCCGTTTCGCCCCCGTCCAAAAACGCCGACGGCACATTCAAATCGCGCTGGCTGAGTTCTGCGCCCAGCGCCAATTGGGCGTTGACGTGGTGGTCTAGCGCCACGCCGTAGCGGGTTGCCACGGTGCCTACGAGATCGTCAAAAAACTGGTTGAAGCCGGCCACCTGCACTGGCTCCAGCGTTTGCTCACGCACCATCTGCCGCCGCAGGTTGCGGAAATAGGCCAAGCGCAGGGCGGTGCCGGGCAGCACTTCCCAGGTCAGGCCGGCTTTCGGATTGATGCGGGCGGTGTCGATGTTGAGTCCGCTGTAGTTCAAGCTGTCGCCGCTGAGGCCGGCCAGCCATTTTACGTTGGCCGGATAGCGGGCATGGAAATAGGCATAGCCGGTGCCATGTTGGCCATCCAAGGCTTGCCGGCCGGTCGGGGGTATGGGTACGCCGGCGCGGCGGATGGCAGTGGTGTAAGGGGCATTCTGATCGACATAGACCCCGCCTAACACAGCATCAAACCAGTCATGCCGGAACAGGTATTGCGCTTCGCCGCTGTACATCTGCCGGTGTTGGTCGTTGCGGAGTTCCAGGCCGGGGAAAGGCTGCTGTTTGTACGATTCGGTGCCATCTTGGTAGGCGAAAGACGCCAACAGGTCGGAGGATTGCGTGGGCGACCAGTGGGCGCCGAGGCGGTAGACATCCGAGCTTTCCGTGTGACGCTGCTTGTTTTGCTGCGCCAATTCGGCGGCGGTGGGCGCGAAGCGCAGGCCGAGGAAACCGTTTTCCACGTCGCGGTGGCGGTATTCGGCCTGCACGTTGATGGTCGGGGCAAGTTGGCCTTGGACAAAGGCGGTGTAGAGGTTCTCGTCGATGTCGTTGTTGTCGCGGAAGCCGGAGGTGGCGTAGTGGGATTGGCCTAGGCTACCGGAGAATTGCCGGTAGATGCCGGATAGCACGGTTTCGTTGCCGTAGGTGTTGAAGCTGCCGGCCATCGCCGAGGGCAGCAGCGACACTTGGTTGCGGGCGAACAGCGGGTTGAATTCGTTCATCGACGGGTCGGCCGGCCCCAGCCCGGAGGCGGTCAGCAGGTTGTTCTCGGCCTGCTGCGGCTGCAACGGCGTCAGGTTGGCAGGTTGCAGCAATTGCGCCTGCAACAAGGCGCTGACGCGGGCCATCTCGTGGCGCTGGACGTTGAGATAGGTGTCGGCAAGCAGGCGGTGGGCGGTGTAGTTGGCCGGGTTGGCCTCCAGCGAGTCGAACGCCTCCAACTGGCCTAGGCGCTGGAAGCCCGCTTGGTTGTAGATGCGGCCTAGCGCCGAGCCGCGTGCGGCGAGGTCGTCGTCGAGCATCAGCTTGGAGCGGTAGACGGCGCGGTTGCCGTTCAGTTCGATGGCTTGGCGCATGTCGTGGATGGCTTCGACTTGGCGGTTTTCGGTCTGCTTTTTGATCGCCTCGTAAAACCAGGGGGTGGGGTCTTTCGGGTCTAGCTGCTTGGCGGTGGCGAATTCGCGCTCCGCGACTTTGCTGTTTTTCTGTTCGTAATAGGCTTTGCCGAGGTAGCTGCGCTGCAAGGCGTCGTCGGGGTCCAGGTTGGCGGCAAGCTCCAAATCGGCGGTGCCGCCCTCCAAGTCGCCGCCACGGATTTTCGCCAAGCCTAAGCCAAAGCGCGGCAGCGGGTCGGCGTTGTCCAGGCTTATGGCGCGTTGGAAGCTTTGCTGCGCGGCGTCGTAGTCCATGAGGTTGAGCTGCGCGTAGCCTTGCACCGTCTGCGCCCGCGACAGGCGCGGGTTGAGCGCCGCCGCTTTCTCCGCCGCGTCTTGGGCTTCGCCGCGCCGGCCCAAGGCGGCAAGCAATTCGGCTTGGCGGGCGCGGGCCAGCGCGTTTTCGGGGGCGTGTTGGACGGCGGTGTCGGCGGCGTCCAAGGCGCCGTGCAAGTCAAACTCGGCCTGCCGCGCATACGACAGCGCCGTCCAGGCGACGGCGGAAGATGCTTGTTTGGCGACGGCCTGCCGGGCCAGCGCCAGCGCTTGCGCCTTGTCATTCTGCGCCAGCACGACGATGGAACGCAGCGCCAGCGCCTCGCCGAAACGCGGGGCGGTCTCGGCCACGCCGTCCAGCAGCGGCAAAGCCTCTTGCGTCCGCCCCAGGCTAATCAGCAGGGCGGCTTGCAACAGCGGTTCGGGCGGTTCAGCGCCGTCCAGCGCCGCCAACGCGCCCGCGCTGTCGCCGTCTTGGTAGCGCGAGGCGGCGGCTTTGACGGCGGGGTTGGCGGATTGCGCAAGGCTGGCCAGATCGACCACGGGCGGGTAGTGCAAAGCCCATTGCACGGCGTCGCGGGGGGCAATCAGCAGCTTGCGCGTCGGCGGCTGGCCGGCCTGGGCGGTGGCGGCTTGGCCGTCGGTGAGGGTGAGGCTGCCTTGGGCGTTGCTGGATTCCACCGTGCCTTCCAACACGCTGACCTCGGCCGCGTTGTCGTCGGCGGACACGAGGAATTCAGTGCCACGGATGGCGGCGTTGATGTAGCGGGTGCGCACATCCAGCGAACTCGGCGTGCGGCTGCGCACATAGATGATGCCTTTCAGCAGATCCAGCCACGACGGGCCTTTCGGCTGTGGGCCGGCAAACACGATGGTGGTTTGCTGGTTCAGCGAAATGTAAGTCTTGTTGCTGAGTTCCAACGTGGCGCGGCTGCGGGCGCGGGTGCGGATGCGGTCGCCGGGGCAGAAGTCGCGTTCGGGCGTGACCGCCGCCCAATTTTCCGGCCGGTCTTCTTGGACATCCAGCTGGCCCTGCAAAGAAACCAGCCGTGCGGCTTTTTGTTCGCATTGCGCGTGCGCCGCTGGCG
>JBJSYU010000214.1:0-9710 GCA_046089945.1 Candidatus Methylumidiphilus sp. | reverse complement strand
CCTACGGCGTCGCCGAAACCCAGCCGGCCGGCTACAAAGACGGCAAAGACACCGCCGGCTCCCTGGGCGGCAGCACCACCGTCAACGACACAATCTCCGGCATCACGCTGGCGGCGGGCCAAAACAGCGTCAACAACAACTTCGGCGAACTGACCCCGGCCAGCATCAGCGGCTTCGTCTACAACGACAGCGCCAACAACAACGGCCTGAAAGAGACCGGCGAAGCGGCCATCGCGGGCGTCACCGTGACGCTCACCGGCACCGACGACTTAGGCGCCAGCGTCACCCGCACCGCGACCACGGCGGCGGATGGCAGCTACAGCTTCACCGGCCTGCGCCCCGGCAGCTACACCGTCACCGAGAGCCAGCCGAGCGCTTACCTTGACGGCAAAGACACCGCCGGCACCTTGGGCGGCAGCACCACAAGCAACGACGCCATCAGCGGCATCACGCTGAAAGCCGGCGACGCCAGCCTCAACAACAACTTCGGCGAACTGACCCCGGCCAGCATCAGCGGCTTTGTCTACAACGACAGCGCCAACAACAACGGCCTGAAAGAAACCGGCGAAGCAGCGATTGCGGGCGTCACCGTGACCCTGACCGGCACCAACGACCTCGGCGCGGCCGTCACCGCCACCACGACCACGCTGGCGGACGGCAGCTACAGCTTCAACGGCCTGCGGCCCGGCAGCTATCAGGTCGCCGAAGAACAACCCATGCAATACCTAGACGGCAAGGACACTGCGGGTAGCCTCGGCGGCGATGCCGTCAGCGTCAACGACAAGATCAGCGGCATCACGTTGAAGGCAGGCGACGCCAGTCTCAACAACAACTTCGGCGAACTGACCCCGGCCAGCCTATCGGGCTATGTTTATGTCGATGCGGGTAACGACGGTATTCGGGGGACTAGTGAAGCGCCGATTGGGGGCGTTACGCTGAAATTGCTGGATAGTAATGGCAACGTTGTGCTCGGTGCCAACAACCAGCCGGTCACGACCATAACCAACTCCAGCGGCTATTACGAGTTTACTAACCTGCGTCCGGGCACTTATGGCGTTGCCGAAGTCCAACCGTCTAATTATCAAGACGGCAAGGACACCATTGGCAGCAAGGGCGGCACGAGCGCCAACGATTTATTCACCGGCATCGTGTTGAACGCGGGCGACAGCAGCATCAACAATAACTTTGGTGAACTCGCTCTAGGCAACGCAGGTGTAGACATCGAAAAACTGGTTCGTGGCGTCTATGACGAGTACACGTCGGGCGGTGGCACCGAGGGTTTCACGCCGGGTTACTGGAAAACCCATTCCATCTATGGCACTGCTTGCGATCCTAGCAACACGTCAGATTGGGAAAGAACCGGTTACACCGAGAATGATAAGGTCAATGCGATTTTCGGCATCAACTTAGCCGGGAATCCCACGCTTTACCAAGCCCTCAGCACGACAGGTGGCGGCGTTAATGCGCTGATGCGCCAAGCCGTGTCTGGTTTGTTGAACGCTGCGAACCCCAATATCGATTACCTGTACTCAAAAGAGCAGGTCATTGCCATGACCAAACAGGCTATCAGCACGGGTAACTACACGACCAATAAGGATCTGTTTCAAACGGAAAACAGTAAGGAGATCGCCAATGCTTTCGATACTCCATCTTCCAAGGGATGGCATACCGTTGTAACGGCTGACTCTGATGCCGACACTGCCCCCGGCATCTACATACCGGCTGGCGGGAAAGCTGTTTATACCTATGTTGTCAAGAACACAGGCAATGTGGAGTTGAGCAATATCCAGGTCACCGACGACAAGATTGCCACCCTGACCTTTGTCGGTGGCGATACGGATGGCGACACACGCTTGGATGTGAACGAAACCTGGGTCTATACCGCCCAGGAATATGTCCAGACTGGACTTAAGACCAATATTGGAACGGTGGTTGCGACGAATCTGGTGGCGGGAACCACAGTGACTGATTCCGATGCGGCCAACTACACAGTATTAAGCACGGCATCTAGCGCCAGTATTTCCGGCTATGTCTACAACGACGCCAACAACGACGGACTCAAAGGCACGGCCGAGGCGGTGATAGCCAACGCCACCGTGACGCTGACCGGCACCAACGACTTGGGTCAGGCAGTCACAGCCACGGCGACTACGGACACCAATGGCCTGTATTTGTTTGCTGGACTACGGGCGGGCACTTACGCGGTGACCGAGACGCAGCCGAATGGTTGGACGGATGGCAAAGACACGGCGGGCAGCTTGGGCGGCACCGTGACCAACGACAAGATTGCGGGCATCGTGCTGCCGGCTGGCGGTTCTTCCGTCAACAACAACTTCGGCGAACTGGTGACGCAGGTGGCCCCGACGGCGCAGAATTCAGCGGTGACGGGCCTGGAAGACACCACGTACACGTTCACCAAGGCGGACTTCAAGTTCACCGACCCGAACGGCGACAGCTTGGGCAGCGTCACCATCAGCACCTTGCCGGTGGAAGGCACGCTCAAGTACAACAATGGCACGACCTTGGTCAATGTCACGGCAGGGCAGGTCATCACGGCGGCGGACATCGCGGCGGGCAAGCTGCAATTCGTGCCGGACTTGAACGAATCCAGCGCCCCGTGCAACGCGGCCGGCGTCGGCAACTTCAAGCAGGATTACGCGCAGTTCCAGTTCAGCGTGAAAGACAGCACCGGCCAAGCCAGCGGCGCGGCGACGATGAACATCGACATCACCCCCGACGCCGACGCGCCGACCTTGACCATCCAGGCGGCGGTTGTGGCGACGCCGCCGGCCTCCACCGGCTTGACCCAGCAGTTCTACGACAACACCACGGTCGTTGACACGACCGTCGCCGGCAACGTCTTGAACGTGGAGTCTGCGCTGCAAGCCTGCGCCGGCCCGACCAGCACCACCACGGTGAATGCGGTCAATGTCGCCACGCTCGGCACCGACGACGCCTACCGCTTCACCGGCCTGACCTACCTGGAAACCGGCAAGTCCTACACGCTGAGCGGCGCATGGGACGACACCGCGCTGGTCAAAATCGGCGGCAACACCGTGCTGCAAAAGAACTACAACAGTTGGGGCAACTACACCGCCACGACGTTCACGCCGAGCGCGAACGGCTATTACACAGTGGAGATGATCGCCTACAACGGCGACGGCGCGGGCAACTTCAACGCCAAAATGAGCGTCAACGGCGCGGCGGCGGTGGACTTCAACACCACCAACTTCAAGCTGTACAGCAGCCTGTCCAGCTTGCAAGCGGCCGGCGGCGCATATGGCGCACTGCAAGCCAATGGCGACGGCGGCTACTACGCGGCGGCAGCGCCGGTCAACAACGGCGTGAAAGACACCTTCATCAACCTGTCCGACATCGCCTCGGCGAGGGTTGACACCGACGGCTCCGAGACGCTGGCCCTGACCATCAGCGCGATTCCGGTCGGCGCAGTGTTGACCGACGGTGTCAACAGCTTCACCGCAGGCGCGGGCGGCACCTCGGCCATCGTCACAAACTGGAATCTGACCAACCTGTCGATCAAACCGGCGGCGGGCTTCACCGGCAGCTTCAACCTGCAAGTGACCGCGACGACGACCGAAAACTGCAACAACGACACCGCCAGCACGGCGGGCACGATCACCGTCAACGTGACGGCCCCGGCGGCGCAGTTGGGCAGCATCGGCGACAAGGTGTGGGAAGACCAAAACCACAACAGCATCCAAGACGCCAGCGAGCCGGGCATCGGCGGCGTCAAGGTGGACTTGAAGAACGCGGCGGGCGCGGTTTTGGCCAGCACCACCACCGACGCCAACGGCAACTACCTGTTCACCGGGCTGGCCGCAGGCGACTACTTCCTCACCTTCGACAAAGCCAATGTCATCTACAAAGGCATCAACATGAATGGCTGGAAGTGGGCGCCGAAAGATGTCGGCAGCAACGATGCGATTGACTCCGACGTGACCGGCGACGGCGTGGCTACCACCAACGTCACCAGCACCGGCATCATCAACCTGTCGGCGGGCGAAAATGATCTGACGTGGGACGCCGGCATCACCCCGATTGTCATCGACCTCAACGGCGACGGCATCCACTCGGTGGCGCGTTCGGCTTCGACCGGCACCTTCGACCTGCTCGGCACCGGCAACGCCATCCACTCCGGCTGGCTGTCAGGCGATGACGGCTTCCTGGCGGTGGACAAAAACGGCAACGGCAGCATCGACAGCATCAACGAACTGTTCGGCGGCAGCAGCAAAGGCGCGGGCTTCGCGCAACTGGCCAGCTACGACAGCAACCATGACGGCGCGGTCAACGCCAGCGACGCGGATTTTGCCTCGCTGCTGATCTGGCAGGACGCCAACGGCAACCACAAGACCGATGCCGGCGAATTGAAGTCATTGGCGGACGCCGGCGTCACCAGCCTGGCGGTGGCCCACACCGACCTGCCGTTCGTGGACAGCAACGGTAACCTGCACCTGGAACGCAGCAGCGCGACCTTGGGCAACGGCCAGGCGGTGGACATGACCGACCTGTACTTCAATGTCGCGGCGGATGACGCCGCCGCCGCCGGCGTCAACTTCGCCACCTTGGCGCAACTGCTCGGCGTCACGCCGACGCAAGTGGCACCGAGCGCCGCCGAAGCGGCCATCGCCGGCGTGGGCTACGCCGACGCGACCGGCTGGGATCTGGGCGCGGCCATCGACTTGGTGGGTTGCCACGACCAACAGCCGGAACTGGCCTTCTAAAAAAAACCGCCCACAGGCGAAAGCCAAACCGCCGAAGCCGCCGCCCCGTAAGGGTCGGCGGCTTCGCCGTTTGTGCGGGCCGTTGCCCATGCGCGCCGACTTAAGCCCAATGACCGCAAGAAGCATGAACCACGAAAGACACGAAATGCACGAAAAGCCTCGGTTTTCCTTTCGTGTGTTTCGTGGTTTTTATTTCGTTGCTTGTTGTTGATCTGCATGAGTTGGCACGTATGGGCCGCTGCCAACCTCAGCCGAAAACCCCCTTAGCCCCGCGATTTTGTTCTAACCTATAGCCCACGAAACGCGGACGGTTTTCGCGGACAACGAGTGTCAGACATGATTAGAACCAACTCCTGCGCCAGATGGCTGGCCGCCTTCTGGATTTTCACCTTAGCCTTTTTCCCGGTTTTCGCGCTGGCCGCAACCCCGGCCGAACAGCCGCCGGACATCGAAGTCTTCGTCCGCGCCGGCTGCCCGCATTGCGCCAAAGCCAAAGCATTCCTCGGCACATTGCAACAAGAACAGCCCGGCCTGCGCATCAGCATCCGCGATGTCAGCGAAGATCCGGCGGCGTTGGAGCGGCTCAAGCACATCGCCGAAAGCCTGCACGTCAACGCAGTGCGGGTGCCGGCCTTCGCCGTCGGCGGGCTGTTGATCCTAGGCTTCACCGACGAAATCAGCTCCGGGCCGCTGCTGCGCGACGCGCTGGCGCGCAAAGCCCCCGCCGCCGCGACGGCGACCGACCACGGCGCAAGCTGCGAGGCCGAAGACAGCTTCGCCTGCGGCGCCGATGCCGGGATGCCTGCCGCCGCCAGCGTCCCGCCGCCGCAACGTTTCCAGATCGAATTCCTAGGCTACACGCTGACGCTGGAGGAAGTCGGCCTGCCGCTGTTCACTGTCGCCATGGGTTTGATGGACGGCTTCAACCCCTGCTCGATGTGGGTGCTGCTGCTGATGATTTCGCTGCTGGCGCCGATGAACGACCGGCTGCGCATGTTGGCGGTGGCGGGGACGTTCGTCGCCGTCGAGGGCGTCGCCTATTTCGTGTTCATGGCGGCTTGGCTGAACCTGTTTTTGCTGATTGGCCTGTCGCGGGCCTCGGAACTGGCCATCGCCGCGATAGCCATCGTCGCAGGGGCGATCAACCTGAAAGACTTCTGGGCGTTCGGCTGGGGCGTGTCGCTGTCCATCCCCGCCGCCGCCAAGCCCGGCATCTACGCCCGCCTCCGCGCCATCTTGCAGGCGGAAAACCTCGCCGGGGCTATGGCTGGGGCGGTGGTGCTGGCGGTGTTGGTGCAGATTGTCGAATTCCTCTGCACCTCCGGCTTCCCGGCCCTGTTCACCCGTATCCTGACCTTGAAGGAACCCGACGCCTTCGGCTATTACGCCTACCTGCTGCTGTACAACGTCGCCTACATGTTCGACGACATCGTCATCCTCGGCATCGGCGTCGTCACCTTGAGCCAACACCGCTTGCAAGAGCGCGAGGGGCGCTGGCTGAAATTGCTCAGCGGGCTGGTCATGGTGGGCTTAGGGATTTACCTGATTTTGTAAGGGCTTGTTTTGAAAAGCAGTATTGCGGGCATTCTGGCTAAACCGGGAAACGCCCCTATGCTATGATGCCTGCCCTGAAGCCTTTACCGATTGATTAGGAAACTGCCCATGACCGCCACCGCCATTCCCTTTGAAACATTCGCCCTGCTGGACGATGGCGAATGCGAAGCCCGCATTCTCGCCGCCAAGGACACGCTGGGAAGCCGCTGCGTGATACTCGGCCACCATTACCAGCGCGACGAAGTATTCCGCCATGCGACATTCACCGGCGACTCGCTGAAACTCTCCCGCCTCGCGAGCCAATCGGAAGCCGAATACATTGTGTTTTGTGGTGTACATTTCATGGCCGAAGTCGCCGACATACTGTCTAGGCCGGAACAAATCGCCATCCTGCCTGACTTGGCGGCGGGCTGCTCCATGGCCGATATGGCGAATTTGGTGAATGTCGAACGCGCCTGGCTTGAACTGTCCAGCGTGTTAGACCCCGACGCCAGCATAACCCCCGTCACCTACATTAACTCCGCCGCCGACTTGAAAGCCTTTTGCGGCCGCCACGAAGGCATCGTCTGCACCTCCAGCAACGCGCAAAAAATCCTCGAATGGAGTTTTGCCCGCAAAGAGAAAGTGCTGTTTTTCCCCGACCAGCACCTAGGCCGCAACACCGGCCACCGCATGGGCATAGCGCTGGAGGAAATGGTATTGTGGGATTTTGCCAAACCACTCGGTGGCCTGACCGTGGAGCAAATCCGCAACGCCAAAATGATCCTGTGGAAAGGCTTTTGCTCGGTGCATCAAATGTTCAAACCCGAACACATCGACCGCTTCAAAGAGCAATACCCGGAAACCTTGGTTATTTCCCACCCGGAAGCGCCGTTTGAGGTCTGCGAAAAATCGGATTATATCGGCTCGACTGAAAGCATCCTAAAAATCGTCCGCGAAGCCGCGCCGAACACCCGCTGGCTGGTCGCCACCGAATTGAATCTGGTCAACCGCCTGCATGAAGAAGTGAAGCACCAAGGCAAAAACGTGCATTTCATGTCGCCAACGATTTGCATGTGTTCTACGATGTTCCGCACCGACCCGCCGCATTTGGCCTGGGTATTGGAAAACCTCGCCGCAGGCCATGTCGTCAACCCGATCAAAGTCAAACCGGATGACGCCATACCGGCCAAGTTGTCTTTGGACAATATGTTGAGTGTGGCCTAAAGCCGGTGGCGCAACGGCTAGTTGATGAGAGATTTCATATGTACACCATCGAACTTGACGCACAAACTGAAACGCTGTTAGCCCGCTTGGCCCAGCAGGAAGGCAAAGAGCCTGCGGCATGGATTAGGGATAAGCTGGTCAATCTGATTCAAAGTCCAACGGCGCCCAGCGGCACGGCAGGCGATCACAACAGCGCTGCGTCCACAGATAAGCGCATCGGCGTAGCCAAGGGCTTGTTTACCGTTCCAGACGATATTGATGGGGATAATGCCGCCATCGCCCAGTGGTTTAATTCGGGTTTCCGATGAGGCTGCTGCTGGATACGCACATCGCGCTGTGGGCAATTACGGACAGCCCTAAACTGACGCAGCCAGCGCGGTCGCTTCTGCTGACGGCAAGTTGCGAGATTTTTGTAAGCGTGGCGACAGTATGGGAGATTGCCATCAAGCATTCTGTAAACCGGGGCAATATGCCGTGTTCTGGCTATGAGGCCCGGCGTTTCTTTATGCAGGCAGGCTATAAATTGCTGGCGATAACGGACGCGCATGTGGTGGCCGTGGAGACGCTTCCGCCCATCCATGCCGATCCATTTGACCGCATCCTTATCGCGCAGGCGATGACCGAGCATCTGCATTTGATAACGCATGACGAGGCAGTAGTCCGATATGACGGCAATATTGTACGGGTGTGACGAAGTGCTGGCACACGCTATTTCGGTGTAGTGGCGGTTTCAGTTCTCAGGAATTTTCGATATGCCTGATAGTGGCGTATGTGCGGGGTTCGCGGTGTGCGCCCGCCGTGTCTTAATCATGATGCAAGCACCGGACAGGTAATTAAAGCCGTTGTCGCGCAAAAACGCCAACACGTCCGGGCTTTCCGCGCCGGGTTGCAGCCAAATATTGTCGATGCCGAGTTTCAGGCATTCTATCGCGGTTTGCAAAGATGCCTCCGGCGGCACGACTAAATTGACGATATCGGGGGCTTGCGGCAGGGCGCGGAGATTGGCGTAGGCGCGGTCGCCGTCCACGCTGGGCCGGTTCGGATTGACCGGAAACAGCCGGTAGCCTTTGTGCTTCAAATCGCGGTAAATTTTGTGGCCGAATTTGTCGGGATTGTCGCTGGCGCCGACGACGGCGATGCGAATATCCGGCTGGGTCAACAGGTCGGTGATGGACTTGAACATAGGGTTTAGTGGTTCTCGCTGGATGAGTTAAAAGGTATAGCGCTGTTCTTCGGCATAATACTCTGGAAACCCCACCGCCGCCTTTAATTCCTCAAAATTCAACTGCCCGGCCGGGGTTTCGCCGCGCTTTAAGCTGGTCAAGGCCATGCGCATGGCGTGGATGGACACGCTGAGCAGGGTCAAGGGATAGACGGCGATTTTATAGCCCATCGCTTCCAATTCGGGCAAAGGCAGCACCGGGGTTTTGCCGTGTTCGATTAAGTTTGCCATTTTCGGCCCGTCCACCTCGGCGCAATAGCGCCGCATATCCGCCATCGATTCCGGGGCTTCGAGAAAGCTGATGTCCGCGCCGATTTCGCGGAACAACTGGCAGCGGGCGATGGCTTCGTCCAGGCCGTCGGTGGCGCAGGCGTCGGTGCGCGCCATGATGAGGATGTCGGCGCCGGCGTCGCGGGCGTCCACGGCGGCTTGGATGCGGGTCAGCGCCTCGTCGCGGCCGACCACGGCCTTGCCTTGGGTGTGGCCGCAGCGCTTCGGGCTGAGTTGGTCTTCGATCATCACGCAGGCGAAACCGGCTTGGGCGTAGCCTTGCACGGTGCGCTTGACGTTGATGGCGTTGCCGAAGCCGGTGTCGCCGTCGCCGAACACTGGGAATTTGACGGCTTGGCAAATTGCCCGGCCTTGTTCCAGCAGTTCGCCATAGGAGATCAGGCCAGTGTCGGGCAGCCCCAGGCGGGCGGCGGCGACGGCGAAGCCGCTCATGAACGCGGCGGGAAAGCCGGCGGCTTCGACTTGCTTGGCGGAAATGGCGTCATGGCAGCCGGACAGCAGCAGGATGCCGGGCTGACTGAGCAGGGTTTTGAGGCGGGCGGCGGGCGAGTCCATAGGTGCGCTTGGGTTTTGGGGTTGATGGCGCGGACAGCATACGAAGCGCGGGCGGCAAAGGCAAGCCGGGCAAGCCTCTAGGCCAAGGACGACACAAAACCCACCCGCAGATGCCGAAGCACCGCCTCCGCCGCCGCCAC
>JBJSYU010000213.1:0-4220 GCA_046089945.1 Candidatus Methylumidiphilus sp. | reverse complement strand
CGCCGTGTCGTGGCCCTGCCGGGTCACCTCGGCTGAGTCGCAATGCGGGCAACGCACCCCCTCGGGCCAGCGCCTGCGGCGCACTTCCTCGTAGCACTTGGCATCGTCGAGCAGGTTTTGAAGGTGCAGCATAAGGGCGAGTCCTCAGGGCATGGCAGCCCCAGATCCTACCGGATGACCGCCGCCATGCGCGAGAGGATAGCCTGCCGTCCGAAACGCATAAAGAGCCTTGGTTTTTAAGACCCTCCCCCTGCGTGGGGCAGGGAGCTAAAGACTTAAAATCAGACCTTCCTTAAGTAGCCGCTCCCCAGGCTGTTGTGGCGATTACTGCACCGAAGCTGTCAGCTGGAGCTAAGCGCCTGGCGGCGGGCCAGCAAAGCCTCGCAAATCTCCTGAATCTGTTGGAACGGCACCGGCTTGGGCAGCACCCGCACATCCGTCGGCAGGCCGCCTTCCCGCTCGATTTCCTCCGCGCTTAAGCCGGTCACCACCAGGATTTCCATGCCTTCGCGGAAGGCCGAGGCACTCAGCTTGCGGATCATGTCAAAGCCGTTGATGCCCGGCATGCGCAGGTCGGCGATCATCACGTCCGGCAGCTCGCGGCCGACCAGCAGAAGGCCGTCGTAGCCGTTGCTGGCGGTGGACAGCTCGATGGGTAGATTCCAAGCGCCCATGCGCATCCGGTACAGCTTCAGCAGCACATTGTCATCCTCGACGACCAGCACTCGCAGCCTGTCCAGCCGGGGCTGCGCGTCCGTCCGGCTACCCGCGCCGTCGGCTGGTGCCTGCGGGTTGCGGCGGCTGTTCACGCCCTCCTTAATCAGCCTTTCGATGGAAGAGCGGGTGATCCGCCGGTGGCCGCCGTCGGTCTTCCATGCCTCGATGATGCCGCTTTCGCTCCACAATTGCGCAGTGCGCAAGGAAACGCCCAACATCGCGGCGGCCTCGCGGGTGGTCAGGTAAGCGGGCTTGTCGTCTAAGTCCATGTTGTTGCCAATGGTTGAAGGTTAGTGCTACAAATTATCATACTTTTTCATATCTTCACAGATGGGCAGGGGCAGGGCGTACAACATTTTTTGATGATGGCAAAATGCGCGGCAGTGGATAAGTGTGGGTGGAAGACACAAAAACTTGCAAAAAGAAAAAATAATGATAAATTATGATACAGCAGGCGGAGGTCGGCAATTTGCAGGCCGTGCGCCTAGAGTCCGCATGTCCCACACAGCGGCAATCAACTGACGCAACGAGGCAACGCTATGCAAGCACACCACCACAGTGAAGACAACCTTTACCACCGCGCCGAGAATTCCTCGCATGAAGGGAAAAAAAAGTATCAGCGGCGGTCATCCGACAGATACTGGATCGCGCCGTTGACGGTTTTTTTGGCCGTCGCTGTGATCATCATGATTGTGCTGATTTATTATCTGAAAATGGAACACGAACTCAACGATGCCAACGCCTACCGCATTGCCAATCTGAACCAAAGGCTGAGCCAAAGCAAGCAGGATTTGGAGGCCGCAGAGCATAAGCTGGTGGATGCCATCGCCGGCAAATCGACAAGCTGCATACCCAATCTGGCGGCCATCAAATATGACGAAGCCATGCCTATTGATAAAGGCTACGTCAAGACAGGCTATTTCAGCGTCGTTGGCAAAAAAGACAAACGATTTCTCGAATACCGGATTGCTCTTAAAAACGATACCCAGAAGGAAATAACGCCTAAACTGGATATGCTGTTTTTTGACAAGACTAGCGCACAGGTCGGTTTTTTCCAGACCGGACGTGATGCCAATGCCAACAAAAGCAATGTGCTTGAAAAAGACGAGGTGCGCTCGGTCACCGGCACCATTGAAATACCCAACGCAGACATGACGCCAGCCTATTACTTGCTTAGAATAAGCGAGGGATAATGTTTCGCTTTGTCCCGCAAGGCTTGCGGCGCCGCGCCGGATATCCAAAAGGATAGACGGCGCTTGGCAAGCGCAATGCCAGAGTCCGCTCAGGTCTGCCCGTCCGGGTCGGCATAATCTAAGACAAATCCTCTGATTCCCGCCAATAGCGCGTCGAACTGCGGCAGCAGGCATTCGATGTCCGCCTGCCTGCCTTGTTTTCCAGCAGCCTCCAGCGCTTCGCAGGCGTCAGCGAACATATCCGCGCCCAGCATCCGTGCCGGTGATTTGATGCGGTGGGCGATTTTGGCAACTTCCAGCGCGTTGGCGCCGGCACCGGAGGGATGCAGCGCATGCCTGCTGGTTTCCGCCGTGGCAATCAGCTTGCGTAAATACAATAAGTGCTTGTGCTTGTCATCGCCGATGAATTCGCACAAAGCATCGAGTTTTACCGCAGGGCTGGAAAGTGCGGTCGATGCGTCGCCGCCAACAGAAAGGGCTTTAGATGCCGGGTATTTCATGATGATTGGATTGTCCAGTAATAAATGCCACCGGGCAGTGTTTTGGCTTTTCAATGTGATGGACAGCAACGCCTGCGCCAGCGCGGATTAGATCGATACTCATGCTTGGCTACCGTAGCGCCCAGCGCATGTCCGAGTTTGGCATGCACATCGTCAATAACAGCAGAAAATCAAACCCGGCAGACGATGCGTCAGGCGCTGGGATTTGCCGCCAAACTACGGGCGACATGGCGGATATAAGCCGACAAGGCATCGTGGTTTTCCCGACGGCATTCGCGGTGTAGTTCAATCTTCGCCATCAAGCGAAAAAACCCGGTCGAGACGGCAGTCAACAGCAGAGCTGCGGTGGCTATTGCCCAGTGTCGGCATGGCTGCGCCCTGTTAAAGCGGGGGATATTCTAACCTAAAACGTAGCGCAAAAAAACTTCCCTAGGGCGCTTAAAGAGCCGCTCGAAAATCCCCGCGCTTCGACCAGCCCCAACGAACGCGCCCTTTGAAAATCAAGCTCTTCCGTTGGTGCTGGGCCTAGCAGCCTGCCATGTGCTGGTCGTAATCGCATGGGTGGCGCAGGTTTTTCGCTATTGCCCTTAGCGAAGCTCTGATTAAGGCTTGCTCCCTCTCCACGGGGCGAGGGGTCTTATTCCTGGCTTCCTTAACAAAGCAAGCCGCCGCCAGGCGCCTGCTTGCGGGCAATCCAGTCGGCGAGAGGCGCAGCCGCCCTGCCGCCGCCAGTGCGCATGGTTTATACTGGCGCCGCCGCCTAGACGCGGGCCGTCAATAAAAAAACCAACATCAGAGAACCTCGGCGACATGAACCTCTCCACGCACACTGGCGCTTCTGCAACGCCGCCCCCCACGCCTTGGCAGCAGGGCTTGACCATCGCCACGCGGCTATTGGCCTGGGGTTTGATTTTTGCCATTTTGTACATTTTAAGGTCGTTCTTCCTGTTGATTTTCCTGACCTTTGTCTTCGCCTATATCCAAGCCAACGGCAGCCAGCGCCTAGAGCGCTGGATACGCTGTCGCCCGCTGCGGGTGGCGCTGGTGGCGACTGCGCTGCTGCTGGTGCTAGTCGTGGCGGGGCTTTACCTTTTTCCTAAGGTCAAGTCGCAAACCCAGATATTCTTTAACCAGTTTGGCACATACATGGTCAGGGTGGACCAGGAATTGTATGGCTTGAGTGAAGCCTACCCTTTTCTGAAAGACGCCGTGCCGGAATTGGCGCAGGACAAGTCGGTGGCTTTGGCGGAAGGCAAAAAGGACATGCGCAAATCCTTAAGCCTATCCCTGCTTGAGCAGTTTATTGGCTTAGGCGGCGAAGATGACAGCATCAAAAACATGCCGCAGATGATCGACACGCTGAAAGGCGTCAGCGGCAATGTGGCCTCGATTGCCTCGGCGTTTTTTCTGTCGCTGATTTTTTCGTTTTTGATCGTGCTGGATTTGCCCATCTTAAGCAAGAGTGTCGCGGAATTGGAACACACCAAGCTTAAGTTCATTTATGTCGAGGTCGCCGAGAACCTCCAGAATTTTTCCCAGGTATTGGGGCGGGCCTTGGAGGCGCAGTTGCTCATCGCCATTATCAACAGTGTGCTGACCGCCTTGGGTCTGTATTTTCTGGGGCTAGGCACCAGCGTGGCATTTTTGTCGGTGATTGTGTTCATCTGTAGCTTTATCCCGGTGGCGGGGGTGTTTATCAGCGCCGTGCCGATTTCCCTGATTGCCTTGCAAACGTTGGGCGTGAAGGTCATGTTTCTGACCCTGCTGTGGATTACCTTTATCCATATGATTGAGGGCTATGTCCTAAACC
>JBJSYU010000212.1:0-3145 GCA_046089945.1 Candidatus Methylumidiphilus sp. | reverse complement strand
TAAGCCACCGAAGGTCAGGTTCGCGCTTCCTATAATTGCAGTTGCGTGTTTGGCATTGCCGACAAAGTACAGTTTAGGATGAAAAAGAATGTTGCGCGATGCCGTGTCAACCACATAGACCTCAACATTCATCGCCAACAAGCGTTTAATGGCCTGGATTGAAGTAATTTCATTGCGGATTCCAATATAAAATTTAGCTATTGCAGAATATGGCTTAATAGCCTCTTCGAATGCGTCTAAGCCTGATTCTCTGACGAATGCAACACTTACCAGAATTTGAGTGGGATCAGGAAGGCTAAGCAATTTTTGAATTGCGTCAGCGTGGTTTTCGGCTGTCAACGCTTGCAGTATGAAGTCAAGTTCGGCCATTTCAGGGTTGCAATCCTAAAGCATAAAAGGTGGGCGACCATGCGCCCCACAAGGCATTTTGTCCAGCATCAAAATGCAGGCATGCCCACAGTTGCCAAAAATTGGTGAAACTCTTTAAGGCTCCAGTTTCCCGGACAACTGGCGAATGTCAAGCCTCCCGTACCATCCGTGTGCGGGCGATGCGGTCGTGCCAGCAGCGCTTGCCGGGGTCGGACAGCGCGGCGGCAAAGCCTAGGCCGAACACACTGAGGGAAACCAGCGCGGCGGCGAAGCGCAAGGACGCCTGCGGCCACAGCACGGGGCCGCCGTCTTCGGCACACAGGCGGATTTTCCACGCCCGCATGCCCAACGTCTGCCCGCCGTGCGTCCAAAAGCCGCCGAAGAACAGGAAGCTGACGATGAGCAAATAGGCTTGGTAGGCGAAGCTGTGCGGCTCGAACGCGCCGCCGCGCAAGGGCAGCACGGCGGCGGTGGCGAAGAACAGGATGCCGAGCAACAGCGCGGCGTCATAAAACAACGCCCCCAGGCGGCGGAGCAGGCCGGGGGGCGCAGGCGGGGCAACGAATTTTTGCATTTGTTTTAAAGGAAGCTCTGATTTAAGTCTTTAGCTCCCTCTTACTCGCAAGGGGAGGGTCGGGTGAGGATCTTAGAAACCAATCGTTTGCCCCTCACCCTGACCTTCTCGCCACAGGGCGAGGGGACGACTGATTCAGGGTTTCCTTAAGCGGCTATTTGGGCTGTTGGACTTCGTGGAGCTTCACGCCGAAGAACATGGACAGGTAGACCAGGCCGGCGACTAAAACCAGGCCGATAAAGACCGGAAAGCGGATCAGCGGGGTGAACACCAGCATGGCGAGGTCCATCACGAACAGGCTGGACAGCAGCGGGTAAGCCATGAAGGTTTCTTTGTCGAATTTGAACGTGGGCATTGCAGTTCCTCCTCATTATGTCGTTATGTCGGGGATTTGAGGCCAGGGCGGCTCTCCCCTTGTTGTGGGCTTGGGGCGTTGCAATCAGCGATGGGAAGCCTTAAGCCTCTGGGCCGATTTCAAGGCGAAATGGTAGCACAGGCACAGTGGAATTCATGCAGGGTGAGTTTCCCGGCTGCTGTTAAAATGCAGCCCTCACCGAACCACCCTGCCCTACTCCATGCCCAACCTATTCACCCTCGCCGAACAGGCGCTGACCGCCGCCGATATCGACCGCAAACTGGCCTTGGCGCATACCGCCTGGGATTGCCACCGGCTAGGCGGATTGGACGCCGACCCGGCCATCAACCCGCCGTTGCCGGTGGACGCCGCCCGCTTCCCGCCCAAGCCTGCGCTGGTCGATCCGCGCGAATTGCCCAGGCGCAAGCTGAATTCGGTGGAGGGCCGTGTGGCCTTGCTGCATGCCGTCGCCCACATCGAATTCAGCGCCATCCAACTGGCGTTCGACCATTTGTACCGCTTCCGCGAGATGCCGCCGCAATATTATCTGGATTGGCTGGGGGTCGCTGTTGAGGAGGCGCAGCATTTCGGGCTGCTGCGCGGGCGCTTGCGCGATTTGGGCGCGGACTACGGCGATTTGCCGGCCCATGCCGGCTTGTGGAGCATCGCCGCCGACACGGCTTACGATGTGTTGGCGCGGATGGCTTTGGTGCCGCGCTTCATGGAGGCGCGCGGCTTGGATGTGACGCCGGGCATGATCGCCAAGCTGGAGGCCATCGGCGACACGGAAAGCGTCGCCGTTTTAGAGCGTATTTTGCGCGATGAGGTTGGCCATGTCGCCCTGGGTTCGCGCTGGTTCCATTGGCTGTGTACTGAGCGCGGCTTGGCGGCGGAGGACTGTTATTTCGCGCTGGTCGAGCGCCATTTGAAGGGGCAGGCGCGTGGGCCGTTTAATTTGGAATTGCGGCGGGTGGCGGGGTTTAGCGACGCGGAGTTGGCGCGGCTGGGCGCAGCTTAAACTCTCAGCCCCACAGCCACGCGGCCCCACGCACACCGCTGGAGTCGCCGAAGCGCGGCGGGACGAGCCGGGTGTCCACGCGGTCGGAGAAGACATGCAACCCCCAAAGCTTCGGCACGGAGGCGTACAGGCGGCGGCAGTTGGACAGCCCGCCGCCTAAGACGATGACATCGGGATCGAGAATGTTGATGACATGGGCCAGGGCGCGGGCGAGCCGGGCTTCGTAAGTCTGCATGCTGCGTTCGCAGGCCACATCGGCCGCCTCGGCCCGTTGCGCAATTTCGGCGGCGCTCAAATCCTGCCCGCTGGCCTCGCGGTGGGCGCGGCTGAGGCCGGGGCCGGACAGGAAGGTTTCGATGCAGCCGGTCTGCCCGCAGTAGCAGGCCGGGCCGGGGCGCTCGCCGGCTTCCGGCCAAGGCAGCGGATTGTGGCCCCATTCGCCGGCGATGGCGTTCGGCCCGGACAACGGCCGGCCGTTGACGATGACGCCGGCGCCGACACCCGTCCCCAATATCACGCCAAACACCACGGCCGCCCCGGCCGCCGCGCCGTCGGTGGCTTCCGACAGCGCGAAGCAGTCGGCGTCGTTGCTGATGCGCACCGGTCGGCCCAGCCGCCGTTCCAAGTCTTGCAGGAGGGGCTGGCCGTTCAGGCAGGTGGAGTTGGAGTTTTTCAAGCATCCGGTGGCTTTGGAAATCGCGCCGGGGGTGCCGAAGCCGATGCTGGCGACGCCGCCTAGTTCGGCTTCGGCCTGTTCGATCAGTTGCTGGATCGCAACCAGCGTCCCAAGGTAATCACCCTGCGGTGTGGCGACGCGCCGCCGCAACAC
>JBJSYU010000211.1:0-4562 GCA_046089945.1 Candidatus Methylumidiphilus sp. | reverse complement strand
CAGCGACGCAAGCTTGCCGGAAGCCTTGCAGGCCCAGCCCTTGCCCGGCGTGACGGTGTTGACCGTCGCCGCCGAGTTTGGCGCCGACGATCCGGGCGAGCCAAGCACGCTGGCCCAACCCGCCGACGCGCTCAGCTATGTCATGTACACCTCCGGCTCCACCGGCACGCCCAAAGGCATCGCCATAACCCAGCGCGATGTGGTGGAACTGGCCTTGGCGCCTTGTTGGCAAGGCGGAAACCACAGCCGCGTGCTGCTGCATTCGCCGCCGGCCTTTGACGCCTCGACCTACGAGCTATGGGTGCCGCTGCTGAACGGCGGGCAGATCATCGTCGCGCCAGCGGGCGAATTGGATGTGCAGATATTGGCCCAAGCCATCCGGCGTGAGCGCGTTACAGCCTTGTGGCTAACCAGCGCCTTGTTCAATTTACTCGCCGAAGAAGACCTCAGCGCCTTCGCCGAGCTGGCCGAAATCTGGGTCGGCGGGGAAGCCGTATCGGCAGCGACAGTGCAGCGGGTGCGGCAAGCCTGCCCCGGCCTCGTGATCGTCAATGGCTACGGCCCAACCGAAACAACCACCTTCGCCACCTTCCACAAGCTGCCGACAAGCCAGCCCATCGCAGGCACCGTCCCCATCGGCAAGCCCATGGCGGGGATGCGGGCCTACGTCCTGGACGACGGGCTGCAACCCGTGCCGGTAGGCGTGGCGGGCGAGTTGTACTTGGCCGGGGCGGGCTTGGCGCGGGGCTATGTGGGCCTGCCGGGACTGTCTGCCGAACGCTTCGTCGCCGACCCCTTCGGCGGCTTATTTGGCGTGAGCGGGACGCGCATGTACCGCACCGGCGACCGGGTGTTGTGGAATGCCCAGGGCGAGATCGAGTTCGTCGGCCGCGCCGACAGCCAAGTCAAGATTCGTGGCTTCCGCATCGAGCCGGGCGAAATCGAAGCCTTGTTGTCCAGCCATGAGGCAGTGGCGCAGGCGGCGGTGATCGTCCGCGAAGACCGGCCCGGCGATAAACGGCTGGTGGCTTACGCGGTAGCCGCCGCAGGCAGCGCACCCGAAAGCGCGGCGCTGCGCGATTGGCTGAAGCAGCGCCTGCCGGATTACATGGTGCCTGCCGCCATCGTGGCGCTGGACGCCTTGCCGCTGAATCAACACGGCAAGCTAGACCGCAAGGCGCTGCCCGCACCGGATCTTGCGCTGGCCGTGTCAGAGCGCACGCCGAGGACGCTGCGCGAACAACAGTTGTGCGTGCTGTTCGCCGAGGCGCTGAACTTGCCTAGCGTGGGCGTGGACGACGACTTCTTCGCCCTAGGCGGGCATTCGCTGCTGGCGGCGCGGCTGGTCAGCCGTCTGCGTGCCGCCTTCGGCATCGACATTGGCTTGCGCGCGCTGTTCGAGGCATCAACGCCGTTCAGCCTGGCCCGGCATATGGACTTGCAAGTGGAACCCACCGACACCTTGGCGCCAGTATTCCCACTGCGCGTCCAAGGCGAGCGGCCTCCGCTGTTCTGCGTCCATCCCGGCGGCGGCACAGGCTGGTGTTACGCGGGCCTGCTGCGGCACTTGCCCGCCAACAGGCCAGTGATCGCCGTGCAAGCCAGAAGCCTCGCCGACCCGGCGCATCCACGCCCGGCCAGCATCGCCGAGATGGCGGCGGACTACGCCGACTTGTTGATCGAAGCCTACCCGGACGGGCCTTATAACCTGCTTGGCTGGTCGGTCGGGGGCACCATCGCCCACGCGGTCGCCGTCGAGTTGCGGCAGCGCGGGCGCGAGGTGGGCTTGCTGGCGATCATGGATTCCTATCCGATGGTCGGCATCACCTTGGAAGAAAACGTGGTGCCAACCGAGCAAGAAATGTTGGCGCAACTGGCCGGTTTAAATCCCGCCGAAGTCGATGAAACCTTAACCCCGGCGCATGTGCTGGAGCGTTTGCGCACGCGCGGCGATAGCCTGGCGGATTTGGGCGAACGCCAAATCGCGGCGGCGGTCGCGGTGATGATCAACAACTCTAGCATCATGATGCCGCATGTGCCGGCGCACTTCGATGGCGGCGTGTTGTTCTTCCGCGCCACCGCCGGCCAAAACCCGCAGTTAATTCCCACGCTGTGGCGGCCTTACGTGGCAGGTGACATCGAGGTTCACAGCTTGGATTGCCGCCACGACCATATGGACCAGCCCGGCCCCTTGTCGCTGATCGGGCCGCTGCTGGCCGCCCGCTTGGACGACCCCGCTTTTTAATCCCTTGGAGTTTTACTAAATGACACAGAGTTTTGATATACACCGCCAAATCCCGCTGCCGGCCACGCCCGCCGAGGTTTGGGAAGCCGTCGCCACCGGCGCGGGCAATCTGGGCTGGCTGTTTCCGATGGAGATTGAGCCATGGGTCGGCGGGCTGGTCTCGCGCGGGCCGGGCAAGGTCGCCGTGTGGAATCCGCCGCATGCGTTTTCCAGCCGCCACGAATCGGACGCCGTGACAGCCTCGCTGAGTTACCGCATTGAGGCGGCAGAAAACGGCAGCGTGCTATACCCCCATGTGCATCGAACCTACAACCAGCCCATCGAGAATTTTGCCGGGCAGCAGGACGCGGCGGAAGCCTACAGCGATTTCTATTACCATACGCTGGGGGAATACCTGGGGCATTTCAAAGGCCGGCCCGCCATCTGCGTGCAGGTTTACGGCGGGAAGGATTCGCGCGGGCCGGACGCCTTCACGGTGTTGCAGCGCGCTTTGGGGCTGACCGATGGCGTGAAAGTGGGCGATGCCCTGCGGATTGCGCCGGCGGGACTGCCGCCGGTGGACGTGGTGGTAGACTATCTGGACGAGCGGTTCTTGGGGCTGCGCGGCGCGGAGGGGCTGTACCGCTTCTTTGCCGGGAACCATTGGGGCGCGTCGGTGTGGCTCAGCCTGCACCTGTTCGCAGAAAACCTGGAGGCGGACGCCATCAGCGCCGCTTGGCAGGATTGGATTCTCGGCATTTACGCTTGAGCATTTTTACATGTCATTAGCTTAGGAGACACTTTAAACCATGAGCAACCCTTTTGAAGACAAAGACGGCGCGTACCTCGCGCTGGTCAACGGCGAAGGCCAGTATTCCCTGTGGCCCGCCTTCATCGACGTGCCGGCCGGCTGGACGGTCGCCCATCCCAAAGACAGCCGCGACGCTTGCCTGGATTTCATCAATCGCACTTGGACCGACATGCGGCCCAAAAGCCTCGTCGAGGCCATGAACGCAAGCGCTTACCCGAGGCGGCCCCCTATGTCCGACACTACCGAAGCGGCCGCCGATGCCATCGCCCTGGCCATGGCCTCGCCGGCGTTCAGCCAAGACCCGTATCCCCTCTACGCCAGGCTGCGCGGGGAGCAGCCCTTGTACCGCAGTCCCCAGGGCGTCGCCCACCTGAGCCGCTACGCCGACGTGGACGCGGCGCTGCGCGACCTGCGGCTGTCCAACGACCGCGACCGGCTGGCGAACAGCCTGTCGGGCGGGCAAGGCGTCGGGGAAACCCTGAGCCGGCTGATGCGCAAGCTTGGCCGGGTGATGACCAACACCGACCCGCCCGACCACGCCCGCCTGCGCAAGCTGGTCAACAAAGCGTTCAGCGCCGGGCGGGTGCGCGACTTCCGCCCGTCCATCGAGGCCATCGCCGACGAACTGCTCGATGCCGCGCAAGCGGCCGGCCCAAGCTTCGACGTGGTGTCCGCGCTGGCCTACCCGTTGACCACGACAGTGCTGTGCGAATTGATCGGCCTTCCGCGCGCCGAGCAGGCACAGGCCATCCATTGGTCTTGGCAACTGGAAAACCCCGGCAAAGCGGGGCAGCCAATCGAGCAAATCGAAGGCATCATCGACCAGTTGTACGGTTATCTGCGCAGCCTCATCGCCACGCGCCGGGCCGCCCCGGCCGACGATTTCATCAGCGCCTTGTTAAATGTGGAAGAAGGCGGCGACCGGCTCAGCGAGGACGAATTGCTCAACGCTTGCTTCGTGCTGTTGGCCTCCGGCTACGAATCGACCATGAACCTGATCGGCAATGCCGTGCTGACCTTGCTCAACCATCCCGACCAGCTCGCGCTATTGCAAACCCAGCCGGCACTGCTGCCCAAGGCCGTAGAAGAGGTGCTACGCTACGAAAGCCCCTCGCTGCTGGTCATCCGCTCGGTCGCCGAGCCGCTTGAGATCGCCGGCGGGCGCTTGGAGGAAGGCGAGCTTGTCTATCTATTGCTGGGTTCGGCCAACCGCGACCCCGCCCGCTTCCCGGACCCCGACCGTTTCGACATCGCCCGCAGCGACAACAAGCATGTCAGCTTCGGCGCCGGCATCCATTTCTGCCTGGGCGCACCCCTGGCCCGGCTGGAGGCTGAAGTCGCCCTGGGTGCCTTGCTGCGCCGCTTCCCCCGTTTGCACTTGGAGACCGACACGGTGGAATGGCGGACGAACCCAGCCTTGCGCGGGCTGGTCAGTTTGCCGGTGTCTTATTGAAACACAAGCTGTATGTTGCCGGGCGCACCCGGCGAACTGGCAACCCAACCCATCCACACTAGGAGATCAACCCA
>JBJSYU010000210.1:0-6827 GCA_046089945.1 Candidatus Methylumidiphilus sp. | reverse complement strand
CTAAAATCTACGGCTCGCTGATGCGCATCAACCCGGTGATTGTGCTGATTATTTTGACGATAGGTGGCAAGTTGTTCCACATGTGGGGTTTGGTGCTAGGCGTGCCGGTTTGCACCTATATTTTTGGCTATGCCATCCGCTGCCAAAAACCCGCCACTTCCGCCACCATTGCGGTAGATAAGATCGCCGAATAAACCAGTCTCAGCGTGTCATGCGCAGCCCCATAAAATGCGCGACCAAGCCAGACACCAGTATCGCCATGTAAAACTGCCCGGTGATCATTTCCAGATAAGCCAAGGTTCTGGCCAGGGGATGCACGGGCAATATGTCGCCATAGCCGGCGGTGGTCAATGTCACAAAGCTAAAATACAGCAGGCCGTCAAACTGCGTGGCGTTGGTGTTGGCGCTTAAGCCTTGGAACGCACCCGGCGGCAGCAGCGCCAGCAACAGGGTATACAGCAAGCACCAAATCAAGCCCAACAACATATATACGCAGACTGCGCCGATTAGGCTATTGGCATTGGTGTCGCGCAGGCTGAACACCTGCCGTGCGACGATATAACAACTTAGCGCCGAGAATGTAATCACCAAGAACACCGCGAGTATCTCAAGGGCGCGGTGTTCAACAAACAGCGAGGCGACGGCAATGGCAATGGTGATGGCGGCTAGTCCTAAGCCAAATTTGAATATCCAGCGCTCCCGGTACAGGCTCCACACGCTGATGAGCGTGAACAGGCTATAGCCGATCAGCAGCAATACCCGCATCAATTGCCCCTCGGCGCTTTCCCCAAAATACAGCAGCAAGGCCGGCGGCAGGGCGAACAGAAACAGCAGCCCAGCCAGCAGGAAAGCGAAATTATTGTGCAAATGTGGTTTTTTCATGCCATTTCACGCTCAAAGTTTGTCCAAGCCGACATGCGCCCGCCCGCCGGCGGATGCCATTCTACAATAACCGCCCCAACTCGACGGAAACACCTTTGAACGCTCCACACGCTAATCCCACCGCGCTGCTGCGCCTAGAAGCCGTCCGCTGCGGCTACCGCGAGGCCGGCGCCTGGCGCGAAATCCTCTGCGGCATCGACCTCACCGTCCAGCCCGGCGAGCAAATCGCCCTGCTCGGCCAAAGCGGCTCCGGCAAATCGACCTTGCTGCATTTGGTCGGCGGCTTGGACTTGCCCAGCGCCGGGCGCATCGAGGCCGGCGGGGTCAGCCTCGCCGATTTGGGCGAACCGGCCCGCAGCCTGTGGCGGCGGCGCCATATCGGTTTCATTTATCAGTTTTTCAATTTGATCCCGACGCTAAGCGTGTTGGAAAACGTGCTGCTGCCTTTGGAGCTAAACGGCGTCGCGGAACGCGCCGGACGGCGGACGGCGCTGGATTTGCTGGCCGAAGTCGGCCTGGCTGACCGCGCCGCCAGTTATCCCGACCGCCTGTCCGGCGGCGAGCAGCAGCGCGTCGCCTTGGTGCGGGCGCTGGCGCACCAGCCGCAATGGGTGCTGGCCGACGAGCCGACCGGCAACCTCGACGCGGCGACCGGCGAGAAAGTCTTGGATCTGTTGGACAGGCTGGTGCGGGCGCAGGGGCGGACGCTGATTTTGGTGACGCACAGCGCCGAAGTCGCCCGCCGCGCCGACCGCATCATCCGGCTGGCCGACGGGCGGCTGGCGGCGGAGGCTTAACGATGTCGATCCTCGCCCGCGCCAACCGCCGCCATTTCCTGCGCCATCCTTTGCAATTGCTGCTGGCGGTGTTCGGCGTCGCGCTGGGAGTGGCGATGGTGGTGTCCATCGACCTCGCCGCCGCCAGCACCCACCGCGCTTTCGCCCTGTCGATGGACGCCCTGACCGGCCGCTACACCCACCACCTCAGCGCTGGCCCGGTCGGTTTGCCGGAAGACGCTTACGTGGCATTGCGCCGCGCCGCCGCCGATATCGCCAGCGCCCCGGCGATTGAGGGCTATGCCGAAACCGCCGCCGGCACCGTGCGGCTGGTCGGCTTCGACCCGTTCGCCGAGCGCAGCAGCCAAAGCCGCTTCATCGAGGCCGCGAAAGGCGACGCCGCCATGCGCTTGTTGACCGAGGCCGACGCGGTGCTGCTGTCCGCCGTCAGCGGTAGGCGCTTGGGCGTTGGCCCCGGCGGCGTCTTGAATGTCAACATCAACGGCCAGCCACATGCGTTAAAAGTCGTCGCCTATATAGAAGGGCAGGGAACGCCTGACCCGGCCTTGGAAGGATTGCTGCTGGCCGACATCGCCACGGCGCAGGAACTGCTGGGCCGGCTGGGCGTGTTGGATCGCATCGACTTGATCTTGCCCGACGCCCAAGCCGTCCAGCGCATCCGCGCTCTGTTGCCGCCCGGCGCGGAATTGGAAGCCGCCGCCGGGCGCAGCGCGGCGACGCAAAACATGACCGCCGCGTTTGAATTGAACCTGCGGGCGATGAGCCTGCTGGCGTTGTTGGTCGGGGCTTTTTTGATTTACAACACCATGGCGTTTTCCGTGCTGCAACGCCGCGAACTGCTGGCGGCGTTGCGCATCCTAGGCGCCACCCGTGGGCAGTTGTTGCGCGAGATTGTGTTGGAAGCCGCCTTGCTCGGCCTGCTCGGCGGCGTGTTGGGCTTGGCGTTTGGGCTGCTGGCGGCGCAAAGCCTGCTGCACATGGTCACGCGCACCATCAACGACTTATATTTCGTGCTGACCGTCACCGAGTTCATGCCCGACCCGCTGGCGCTGCTGCGCGGGCTGGGGCTAGGCGTCGCCGCCGCCGTCCTCGCCGCGCTCGGCCCGGCGCTGGAAGCGGCGTGGACAAAACCCATCGCCGCCCGCGCCCGCTCCGGCGCGGAAACCAGCGTCCGCCGCGCCTTGCCGGGGCTGGCTGTGGCCGGATTGTTGGCAATGCTGGCGGCGTTGGCGCTGCTGAATGCCGACAGCGCCGGGCTGGCGGCCGCCATCGCCGGCGTGTTTTTGCTGCTGTTTGGCTATGGCCTGCTGGTGCCGTGGCTGCTGCTCGGCCTGTCCGCCGCCGCCACTTGGCTGGCGAATTGGGGCGGGGCCTGGCTGCTGCGGCTGGCGGTGCGCGGCGTGGCGGCGTCGGTCAGCCGCGCCGGCTTGGCGATTGCCGCGCTTTGCATCGCCATCGCCGTCGGCATCGGCGTCGGCACGATGATCGACAGCTTTCGCGGCACGATAGCCGACTGGCTGGGGCAAATCCTGCAAGCCGACATTTACGTCGCCACCCCCTCGACCGCCGCCCGCCACAGCCCGCCCTTGCCCGACGGCCTCGAAGCCCAATTACAAAAAATCCCCGGCGTCGCCGCCACCGGCAGCGGGCGGCGCGTGTTCGTCAACACCTCGGTCGGCGACAGCGAAGTCCTCGCGCTGAACCCGCCGCCCGGCCCGCCCGGCTTCCGCTTCCAACACGCCGACAGCCACGCCCTGTGGGCGGCGTTCCCGTCCATGGACGCCGTGTTCATCTCCGAACCCTACGCCCACAAGCACGGTTTGCGCGTCGGCGACCGCATTGAATTGGCGGCGGATCGCGGGCCTACGGCCTTGCCGGTGGCCGGCATTTTCTTCGATTACCGCTCCGACCAAGGCTTGATCGTCATGCACCGCCATCTGTATGAAAAGCTGTGGCAAGACCGGCTGCACACCTCCGTCGGCCTGTACTTGGCCCCCGGCGCGGATTTGCCCGCCGTCCGCGCCGCCGTCGAGCGCCTGCTGGCCGACATCCGCCAGCCCATGGTCGTGCGTTCCAACCGCGAAATCCGCGACGCCTCGCTGGCGACCTTCGAGCGCACCTTTGCCATCACGCAAGTGCTGCGCCTGCTGGCCGTCGGCGTCGCCTTCGTCGGCATCCTCAGCGCCCTGCTGGCGTTTCAATATGAACGCCGCCGCGAACTCGCCGTGCTGTGCGCCACCGGCCTGACCCCGGCGCAAACCGGCGGGCTGGTGCTGCTGCAAACCGGCTTCATGGGCTTGGCGGCCGGGCTGTTGGCGCTGCCCTTGGGGCTGGCCGTCGCCCTCGCCCTGGTGCGCGTCATCAACTTGCGCTCATTCGGCTGGACGATGGACTTGAACGTCGCCGCCCCGCCCTTGTTGGCGGCCGTGCTGCTCGCCGTCATCGCCGCGCTGCTTGCCGGGCTATACCCCGCAAGGCAGGCCATGCGCACACCGCCGGCGGTGTCGTTGCGTGAGGAATAGAATCTCTAAAGCATTGACTTTACTCCCCTCTCCCAGCGGGAGAGGGGCCGGGGGAGAGGGCGAAGCAAAGCTTGTTCCTAAGACGACCATCACAGAATTCAGTGCGGCGACCAATCGCCACACGCCAGCCGCGAGACCAAACATGAAACATCGACTCCTCATAATTCTGCTGGCGTTGGCAAACGTCTTAGCCGCCTGCGGCAAACCCGAACCCCAAGGCGAAGGCGTCTCCGCCGCCCTGCGCAGCCCCGACTTCGCCGGCTTTGAACGCGCCTACGCCCCGAAGCCGTTCAGCTTCCCCGCCGACCACGGCCCGCACCGCGACTACCGCGACGAATGGTGGTATGTCACCGGCAACCTCGACGGCCCGGCAGGCCGTCGCTTCGGCTTCCAAATCACCTTCTTCCGCCACGGCCTCAAGCGCGGCCAGCCCGGCCGCGCCTCGCACTGGGCCACCCACGAAGTCGCCATGGCCCACTTCGCCCTGACCGATGTCGCCGGCCAGCGCTACCATTCCTTCCAACGCATGTCGCGTTCCGCGCTCGGCCTGTCGGATGCCAACGCCGCGCCCTTGCAAGTCTGGCTCGACGACTGGCGGCTAGACGCCGCCCCGGACGGCGGCTTCCCTTGGCACTTCACGGCGCGGCAAGACGGCATCGGCCTCAGCCTAGACTTCGACCCGCGCAAGCCGCCCGCGCTGAACGGCGACCAGGGCTTAAGCCAAAAAAGCGCCGAGCCGGGCAACGCCTCCTATTACTACTCCATCACCCGCATGGCCGCGCAAGGCCACGTCGAACTGCACGGCCAAACCCTGCCGGTGCAAGGGCTGGCCTGGCTGGATCGGGAATGGAGCACCAGCATGCTCGCCGACTACCAAGCCGGCTGGGACTGGTTCGCGCTGCAACTCGACGACGGCACGGATTTAATGTACTTCCACCTGCGCCACAAAAACGGCCAAGACGACCCCGCCAGCTCAGGCACCCTCACCGCCGCCGACGGCAGCACCCAACACCTGCCGTATGCATCCGTCGCCTTGCAGATACTCGATTATTGGCACAGCCCCGCCGGTGGCCAATACCCCGCCAACTGGCGACTCAAACGCCAACCCGACGGCCGCCTACTCGACATCCGCCCGGTATTAGCCGACCAAGAATTCCGCCACGACGCCCATTATTGGGAAGGCGCAGTCGATGTCACCGACGCCCTAACCGGCAAACCCGCCGGCCGCGGCTATGTCGAATTGACTGGATATGCACCGGGACGGGTGGAGAAAAGCGGGGAATAAAACGGCGGCTTATGCCGTCATTCCGGCCGGGAGCCGGAATCCAGCGTCCAGGGATGGCAAACTGACCGATTTCCCCACCATCTGACGCAATCTCGGCCTATTGCAGAAGGCTTAGCAAACCATCATCGGCTTTAAGCGATGGAAGCCGCCGCGCCGACGCTGCGCTGGGGCAGGCAGAAAAAAATGGGTAATGCGGTTTATGCCGCAGTATTTGTAGTATTTTGTCGCCATATAGCGACGAGGTGTGTCGCTCGAATCCTCAAGCGCTGCGGTCCGCCGTCATGCCATGCGGGCGCTTACAGCGCAAAGCCTCCGATCAGAATCAGCAGCATAGCTTACGGCTTTACATTTTGGCTTTCAACGTTGACTTCTTGCAAAGTGTCAGATAAATTACATCCCCAGAATCGGCCTGACTTCCGATGCCGACTACACTTTGGGCTTATATTGTCCTCTGCTACTGTAACTATTTAATCTCCATGAAACAGGAAAGCAACATGTACTTAAGAGCTGAAAAACTTTTACCTGGGGATGTAATGCTTTTTGGTAGCAGAGGTAAAGCGCCAACCCTAATTAAAAAAGCAACAGATGGTAACTTCTCACATGCAGCCATAGTGATATTTATGAATGAGATTTTTGAGGCGACAACTAGTGGTCTCGGATACGCGATATTAAAAGTCGCTAAGGCGGAAAAGCCAAAATTCGATATGTATGATGTTGAATCGATTGCATACCCGATCCGAATACTTTGTGACATATCTGCGTATGAGGACTTTGCGGTGTATCGACACAAAGATAGAATAGGAACCAAACAAGATACGAACATTGCTGAACAAATCATTAAAATAGCCTCCTCTCTAAATGGCCTTGAATACCCGAAACTAGTCAATCTCGCTAACACATCAGATTATCTAAGTAGACATCCAGCTTTAAAAAATACCATTCTAAAAGTAATTGGAAGTGTAGCTACCGGAGATAACAGGAAATTAGCCGAAGGAATGTTTTGTTCTGAATTGGTTACTTATTTGTTACGGCAAATTGGTCTGGAACCGTTCATAGATAAAACACCACCTTCTCATATATCACCAAACCATTTTGCCAGAGATAATTTTTCGAATATGGTTTTGATCGATGATTTGTATGCTGACTTAAATGAATCACTGGAAAATGATCAGGAAAATTTTATTCGATATTCGTCTAAAACTTTTTACAGGCCCGATCCCAGAACTAAAGTGCTGTTAGAGCAATCTATTGGGCAGTTTATTGAGAATTATATTAAGAGTATTAATTGGATTCTTGAAAAGAAACTTGATAACTAACGCAATAAGGTGCGCTAATCATAGG
>JBJSYU010000209.1:0-7136 GCA_046089945.1 Candidatus Methylumidiphilus sp. | reverse complement strand
GTGCCGGTCGAAGACATTTATGCCCGCGTCGCCAATGAAGACATGACGGAATTTCTTAAACTCAAGGCGGCGCCATGACCGCCAGACCTCAATCCATGCCTTGGTTGGTGGCCGGCGACATCGACGGCTTTTTCGGGCTGGCGCTCGACAATCTCGTGCAATTGCTGATTATCGTCGGTTTGTGCCGGGGCGTTCTGGGGTTTTCCGAGGATTTGGTGTATGCGCATATACTGCCCGGCGCGGCCGTGTCATTACTGGTCGGCAATCTGTATTATGCGAGGCAAGCCAAGAAACTGGCCGACGCCGAACAACGCGCCGATGTCTGTGCGCTGCCTTATGGCATCAACACCGTGTCGCTGTTCGCCTTTGTGTTTTTGGTCATGCTGCCGGCCAAGCTGGCGGCGCAGGCGCAAGGGCTGGCCGATCCGGCGAAGGCGGCGTGGCAGGCCGGTTTGTTGGCTTGTTTCAGCGGCGCGGTCATCGAAATCGGCGGCGCCTTCGTCGCTGAGCGCCTGCGTCTGGCGACGCCACGGGCGGCGCTGCTCTCCACCTTGGCCGGGATTGCCTTAGGCTTCATAGGCTTAGGCTATCTGTTCCGCGCCTATGCCCACCCCATCGTCGGGCTGTCCACGCTGGCGGTGATTTTGCTGACCTATTTCGGCAAAGTGCGCTTCAAAGGTGGCCTGCCCGGCGGCTTTGTCGCCGTGACACTGGGCACCGGCTTGTCGTGGCTGACCGGCCTTGCCCCGGTCGGCCCGCCGCCAGTGGCGACCGGCTGGCATGGGCCGGTATTGGTGCTGGGCGAGTTGTTTGATGCGCTCAAGCCTGAGTATCTGCTGACCTATTTGTCGGTGATTGTGCCGATGGGTTTGTTTAATCTGGTCGGCTCGCTGCAAAACATTGAATCGGCGGAAGCCGCCGGTGATCGTTATTCCACCCGCGCCTCCTTATTGGTGAATGGCTTAGGCTCGCTGGCGGCGTGTGCATTCGGCTCGTGTTTCCCGACGACGATTTACATCGGCCATCCCGGCTGGAAAGCCTTGGGCGCACGGGCGGGGTATTCGATACTCAACGGCGTGTTTATGAGTTTCATCTGCCTATCTGGAACTTTGAGTTATATCGCCTGGGCGGTGCCGGTGGATGCCGGCTTGGCGATAGTGTTGTGGATCGCCATTGTCATCAGCGCCCAAGCCTTCCAAACCACCCCCGCCCGCCACGCCCCCGCCGTGGTCATCGGCCTGTTGCCGGGTATTGCCGCCTGGGGCGCATTCATGGCAAAAAACGGCCTGCATGCCGCAGGGCTAGGCGATGCCGACAGCGACAAACTGGTGGCCGAATTCGGCAAAGCCGATATCTGGATAACTGGCGCTTTCGCGTTGGAACAAGGCGCGGTGTTCACCGCCACCTTATTGGCGGCGGCGACGGTGGCGGTGATTGAGCGGCAGTTTGTGCGGGCGGGCTTATGGTGCTGGGCGGCGGCGGCATTATCGGCGCTGGGCTTGATGCACAGTTACCGCTGGGCCGGCAGCGACACGGTATTATCATTAAGCCCGGCGTGGCCTTGGGTATTCGGATACTTGGCGATGGGGTTGGTGTTTATGGCGGCGCGGTGGCTGGGGACGCCCGACGAACAGTAATCGAGAGGCAAACGATGTCCAATGACAAGTGGCAACATCCTAAGAATGACGGCTGGCAGGCGGTTGCTTATGATTTTGGCGCCGAACCAGAATTGCAGGCGGTGCTAAACCGCCTGCTCAATGAAGCCTGCCATGTGTTTTATTGCCATGCGGACGGCAACTGGGAAACGCTTTATAAGGATAAATACGCGAACCAGCTTGCCAAGGCAATCAGCGAAAATCCTTGGCTCATACACCGGCTGCTTGGCAGCGGCGACCGCGTGGTGAAAATGCTAACTTACCGGGCCATAAGCCTAGCCAAACAAGCTGCCGACACCTCGCCGACAGGTATTTAGCGGTTCGTAGTCCCGGCTTTAGCCGGTTGTTTCTAGGCTGTTTCCGCCTAAAGGCGGCACTACAAACCTTTATTCCACCCGACTTAATACCGCATCCATCCAAGCGGTCGGCAACAGCCGCTTCAACACGCCAAACAGATAGGTGGGGAAGGTGACGTAATAGCGGGGCTGCGGGCGTTTCGCCTCCAAGGCATGGATGACGCGCTGCAAAACCGCTTCCGGCCCCAGCGTGAAGGGCACCGCTGGGCCGGGTTTTTGCAAACGGGCCTCCATCGCCAAATAACGGTTGCGGTGGAAGCTGTCTTCCGGCTCGATGTGCTTTTGATAGAGCTTGTAGGCGTTGTCGCGGAAGCGGCTGGTGATCGGCCCCGGCTCGACCAGCGACACATACACCCCGCTGCCGGCCAATTCCAGCCGCAAGGTGTCGGCGAAGCCTTCCAGCGCGTATTTGCTGGCGATGTACGCGCCCCGATACGGCAGCGCGACGAAGCCCAGCACCGAACTGTTGATGATGACGCGGCCTTGTTCTTGGGCGCGCATCACCGGCAACACCAAGTTGGTCAGTTCCAAAGTGCCGAACACATTCGTCTCGAATTGTTCGCGCAGCGCCTCGCGGGTCAAATCCTCCACCGCCCCCGGCTGGCCGAAGCCGGCGTTGTTGAACAGCCCAAACAGTGTGCCGCCGGTCGCCTCCAGCACCGTCTCCAGCCCTGCGCGGATCGACGCCGGGTCGGCGATGTCCAGCCGGCACGACTCCAAACCCAGCGCCCGCAAACGCTCGACATCCTCGTTTTTCCTAGCCGTCGCAAACACCCGGTAGCCGCGCGCCTTCAGCCCCTCGGCACAGCATAAGCCGATGCCGGAGGAGCAGCCTGTAATCAATACCGCCTTGTCGTTCATTGCCCGCCTCGTTGTGGGATTGTCAAATGCCGGACAGCATAGCGGTTCCGGCGGCTTAAGCCAAACCCGGACGCTCTGCCGTTTCCGGTTTGCCGGAAACCTAACGCGCCTATAAACTGCCCCCATCCGCCCTCCGCGCAAAAGCCTGCCATGAGCCACGACCACAGTTACAAGCTGCTGTTTTCCCATGCCGAAATGGTGGCGGATTTGCTGCGCGGCTTCGTGCGCGAGGATTGGGTGGCGGAACTGGACTTCGCCACGCTGGAAAAAGTGGGCGGCAGTTATGTCGCCGACGATCTGCGCGAGCGCGAGGACGATGTGATCTGGCGGGTGCGCTGGGGCGGCGACTGGCTGTACGTGTACTTGTTGATTGAATTCCAGTCGAAAATCGAGCGTTTCATGGCGGTGCGGGTGCTGACTTACGTGGGGCTGCTTTATCAGGATTTGATCCGCATGAAACAATGGGCACCCGGTCGGCGTCTGCCGCCCATCCTGCCGATTGTGCTGTATAACGGCAACAAACGCTGGAACGCCCCGGAAGACATCGGCGAATTGATTGTCCCCGCCCCGGCGGGCTTGGCGCGTTACCGCCCCAGCCTGCGCTATTTTCTGCTGGACGAGGGCCGCTACGCCGACAGCGAGCTGGCGCCGTTGCAGAACCTGGTCGCGGCGCTGTTCCGCATGGAAAACAGCCGCACCCGGCAAGACGTGGATCGTGCCATCGGCGCCTTGGGCGACTGGCTGCAAGCCCCGGAGCAGGCGTCGCTGCGGCGGGCGTTCGTGGTCTGGCTGAAACGTGTCCATCTGCAAGGCCGGATGCCCGATGAGGAATTGGTGAACCTGAACGAACTACAAGAGGTGAGAAGCATGTTGGCTGAACGCTGGATTGAATGGGAGCAGCAGTGGAAACAGGAAGGCAGACGGGAGGGCATACAGGAAGGCAGACGGGAAGGCAGGCAGGAGGGCAGGCAGGAAGGGCTACAACAAGGCGAGGCGCGGATACTGCTGCGCCAGATGGAGCTCAAATTCGGGCCGTTGCCAAAGCCGGTCGCGGATCAGGTGTTAAGCGCCGACGCCGACACCTTGCTGTCCTGGAGCGAGCGGGTGTTGACGGCGGCGGCGCTGGAAGACGTGTTGCGGAATTGATGGGCAAGAGGTGAGAAGCATGTTGGCTGAACGCTGGATTGAATGGGAGCAGCAGTGGAAACAGGAAGGCAGACGGGAGGGCATACAGGAAGGCAGGCAGGAAGGCAGGCAGGAAGGCAAACGGGAGGGCATGCAGGAAGGCAGACGGGAGGGCATACAGGAAGGGCTACAGCAAGGCGAGGCGCGGATACTGCTGCGCCTGTTGGAGCGCAAATTCGGGCCGTTGCCAAAGCCAGTGGCGGATCAGGTGTTAAGCGCCGACGCCGACACCTTGCTGTCTTGGAGCGAGCGCGTGTTGACGGCGGCGACGCTGGAAGACGTGGTGCAGAATGACGGCGGGCCGGCCGCAGATTGACCACAGCCAACTTGGAAACCCCATGACCGCAGAAGAATTCATTGCCCGCTGGCAAAACAACACACTCAGCGAACGCGCCGGGGCGCAGGCGCATTTTGACGATTTGTGCGAACTGCTCGGCGTCGCCAAGCCGCGCCAGCCCGGCGAATACCAATTCGAGTACGGCGCGACAAAAGCCAGCGGCGGCGACGGCTGGGCCGACGTGTGGAAAAAAGGCTGCTTCGGCTGGGAAAACAAAAAGCCGGGGCGCGACTTGAAAATGGCCCTGAAACAGCTCACCGACTACGCGCCGAACCTGCAAAGCCCGCCGCTGCTGGTGGTCTGCGACCGCGAGCGCATCGAAATCCACACCGTCTTCAACGGCTACCCGGACGAGCCGCGCACCATCCTGCTGCAAGACATCGGCCGCCCGGAAAACCTGCAAACCCTGCGCTGGGTGTTCACCGACCCGGACAAGCTCAAGCCGCTCAAATCCACCGCCGCCATCACCGAAGAAGCCGCCGGCACGTTCGCCGAACTGGCGAAAACCCTGCGCGAGCGCGGGCTGGAGGCGCGGCGCGTGGCGCATTTTCTGATTCAATGCCTGTTTTGCATGTTTGCCGAAGACGAAGGCGTGCTGCCCGGCAACGTCTTTACCCATTTGCTGCAAAATGCCGGCACGGATACGGTGCGGGCCACCGGGCGGCTGGCCGAATTGTTCAAAGCCATGCGCAAAGGCGGCGATTATGGCGACCACGCGATAGCCCATTTTAATGGCGGTTTGTTCAAAACCATCGACGTGCCGCCGTTGGAAAAGTCTGATCTGGCCATACTCGCCGCCGCCGCCGCCGACAGGGATTGGCGGGCGATTGAACCGGCCATTTTCGGCACCTTGTTTGAGCGCGGCCTCAACCCGGCAAAGCGCAGCCAATTGGGGGCGCACTATACCGATGTGGACACCATCATGCGGCTGATTGACCCGGTGATTGCCCGGCCGCTGGCGGCGGAATGGGACGCGGCGAAAGCGGAGATTGCCGCCGTGATGGGCGGCGCCAAAAACAAAGCCGAACGCACTAAAGCGCAAAAACAAGCTGGCGCGTTGTTCCAGGCGTATTTGGAGCGCCTGCGCAATTTCCGCGTGCTTGACCCGGCTTGCGGTTCCGGCAATTTCCTCTATCTGGCGTTGAAGACGCTGAAAGATTTGGAGAAGCGGGCGAATATCGAAGCCGAGGCGCTGGGCCTGCAACGGCAGATCGGCATCGAAGTATCCCCGGCCAATGTGCTGGGGCTGGAACTCGAACCCTATGCCGCCGAACTCGCCCGCGTCACCGTCTGGATTGGCGAATTGCAATGGATGATTAAAAACGGCTATTCCTATCCCGAAAAGCCCATCCTGAAACCTTTGGACACCATTGAAAACCGCGATGCTTTGATAAACGCCGACGGCGGCGAGGCGCAATGGCCTGCGGCGGATGTGATTATCGGCAATCCGCCGTTTTTGGGCGACAAGAAAATGCTCGGCGAGTTGGGCGATGGATATGTCGCCGCCCTGCGCAAACTGTACAAAGGCCGGGTGCCGGGCGGGGCGGATTTCGTGACCTATTGGTTTGAAAAAGCGCGGGCGCAGATCGAGGCCGGCCACGCGCGCCGCGCCGGGCTGGTCGCCACCAACAGCATACGCGGCGGGGCCAGCCGCAAAGTATTGGAACGGATTTGCGAAAGTGGGCGGATTTTTGAGGCGTGGAGCGATGTGCCTTGGTGGGATAATAAGGGGGCGGCGGTGCGGGTGTCATTGATTTGCTTTGGCCTGAAATCCTCTGAATTGTTGTGTATGAATGGCTTGCGAGTAGAAGCCATTCATGCGGATTTGACGGTGGGTGAAGATGCAGGACATGAAAGCTTGACTAATGCAAAGCGTCTTGCTGCAAATACACGTGTAGCTTTTATTGGCACTCAAAAAACCGGGGCTTTCGATATATCAGGAAAGCTTGCGCGGGAATGGTTGCGTGAACCTAACCCCCATGCGCTTCCGAACAGCAATGTCGTTCGTCCTTGGGCCAATGGCATGGATATTACCCGTCGAACTTCAGATACCTGGATTGTGGATTTTGGAACAGACTGTCCTGAGCCAAACGCTTGTCTTTATGAGTTGCCTTTTAAATACCTTCAGGATCACGTTCAGAATAGCCGCTATGGCAAACGAGAAACCGTTGCGGCAAAGTGGTGGCTGCATACAAGGCCAAGACCAGACATGCGTCAAGCACTAATTGGTTTGCATCGTTACCTTGCTACTCCACGAGTCGCTAAGCATCGGCTGTTTGTTTGGCTTCCAATAAATGTTTTGCCTGACTGTCAAATCGTTGTAATTGCTCGTTCTGATAATCCTACTTTCGGCGTTTTACATTCCCGCTTCCACGAACTTTGGGCTTTGCGCATGGGAACCAGCCTTGAAGACCGCCCTCGCTATACGCCTACCACGACCTTTGAAACCTTTCCCTTCCCCGAAGGCATATTAACCAGCCCCGACCCCGACGCAAGTTTCCCGGCAATAGCCGAAGCCGCCAAAGCCCTGAACCAATACCGTGAAAACTGGCTCAACCCGGACAAGTGGGTGGATTGGGAGCAAACCGAGGAGGAGGCCGAGGCCGGTTTTCCGAAGCGGCCCGTCGCCAAGCCCGGCCATGAGGCCGACTTGAAAAAACAGACGCTGACCAACCTGTATAATCAGCGCCCGCCGTGGCTGGACAAGGCCCACCAAGCCCTAGACCGCGCCGTCGCCGCCGC
>JBJSYU010000208.1:0-5372 GCA_046089945.1 Candidatus Methylumidiphilus sp. | reverse complement strand
TGATGAACAGGGTGATGATGGCCTCGTTGGCGATCAGCACCGCCGCCTCAACGCCGGTCAGCACGACAAACGCGGCTTTGACGACGGTGGTCAGCACCACTTCGACAAAGTGCAGTCTGAAGGCGGTGGTGACGTTCATGTCGGGGTCGCTGTGGTGGACTTTATGGAACATCCACAGGCCATCGTAGGTGTGGTTGAGCCGGTGCCAGCCATACAGCGCCAAGTCGAACAGCAGGAATGACAGCGCGGACTTCAACAGCGGGTCAGAGATTGCAGACAGCAGGCCGTAGCCGCTAACCTGCTCGGCCAGCAGCAGCAGCGCCGACACCGACATCAGCGACATCAGCGTGTCGTTCAGCAGGAAGGTGCCGAGGTTGGCGAAATACGATTGACGGACGGTCTTCGCGGGGATTTTCCGCTGGCCGCGCCGGCCCTCCAAGGTGAGCAGCCAGGCAAACAAAGCCAGGATGGCGGCGGCGCGCAGATCGGCAGGGCTGAACGCCTGCCAGACCGGCGCGATTGAGTTCAACAGCGCGTGGATTTGGGTCAACATGGGGTATCCTCCATTCAGGTGCAGCTTCCGTTTTGGGAAGTGGCTATAGATATACTCCTCCGGCTGGCAATTTCAATGGAATGTCCTTGGCTGGACTATTTCTTTATGAAAAACAATTACGGTAATATTGCCGATTTATGACGCAAAAACGCCGCAAGCTGCGGCCCAACCCACGCGGAGACCTCATGAACACTGACATTTACGCATTCCAAGCCAAGACGCTGGACGGCCAACCCTTGGATTTCTCAGCCTTCAAGGGCAAGGCGCTGCTGCTGGTGAACACCGCCAGCCAATGCGGCTTCACCCCGCAATACCAGGGGCTGGAGCGGCTGCACCAGGATTACGGCGGGCGGGGCTTGGTGGTGCTGGGCTTTCCCTGCAACCAGTTCGGCGGGCAGGAGCCGGGGAGCGCCATAGAGATCGGCGCGTTTTGCCAGAAGAACTACGGGGTGAGCTTCACGCTCTGCGAAAAAGTGGAGGTCAACGGCCCCGGCGCCCACCCGCTGTTCGCCTATTTGACGGAGGCCTTGCCGGGAGCGCTGGGGCTGCGCGCCATCAAATGGAACTTCACCAAGTTTTTGGTGGGCCGCGACGGCAAGCCGGTGAAGCGCTACGCCCCAATGACCGCGCCCGAAAAAATCGCCCGCGACATTGAAGCGCTACTGGGCTAAACCGCCGACCTGTTGTTGCGAGGGGGCGAATGCGGCGATGCCGGCAGCAACCGGATAGAACGCCGTCTCGGTGACGGCGGTGAACGGCAGCACGCCGCCGGCGACGATGCGCTCGGCCCAAGACGGCGGCAGCTTCATGTTGAAGTCTTGCGCCAGCGTGGCGTTGTCGCCAGAGGCCAGGGCATATTGCAGGCGGGTGTCGTGGAAGGCCAGCGGTGGGTCGCCATCGGCCGGCGCCAGCCCGGCGCAGCCGGCCAGCATCGGCCCCGCCGCCAGCAGCATGGATGCGATTCTGTTGGCGCTCATATCAACCCCAAAGACAAGCCCAGCACCAGCAGCACCGCCGACACCAGCAGGAATTTCAAGGTGTAGTCGGCCACGGTCTTTAGCGCGTGGTCGCGCCAGCGCACAAAGCGGGCAAGCGCGTCGTAGTCGGCTTTTTCCAGTTCCGGCGCGGGTGTCCCGTCCGTCCCCAAAAACGCGACGTTGGCGGCCAGCCGCTGTTGCGCAAGGGCTTCCAAGCGCTCGTGGGCCAGCCCGCAGCGGAACGCAAACGGCACCGCGCCGCCCGCGTCCACGGTGCCGCTGCCCTGCGCCAATTGCGCCAGCATGTCGCGCAGATCTTCGGGCAAATCGCCCGCGACGCTGCACAGTTTCGCCGCCAAGCCGTCGCCTTGCGCGGCGAAGCCCTCGGCCAGCAGCGCCTCCAGCTTCGCGGTCAAATCAGTGGTTGATTCGTTCATGTGTGGATTTTCCCGAATGAAGTGGGTGCGGCCAGCGATTGGCTACACCGGTTTGGTCGATTCCCAGTGGCGGCAAGAGGGGCAGCGCCAGTGCAGTTCGCCGCCGCTGAATCCGCAGCGGACGCAGGCATAGCGCGGGGCGGCGGAAGACAGCCGATCCAGCGCCCGATCCAGACGCACCAAAGCCTCGCGCTGGCTTTCGGCGTCGCCATCCAGCAGGAAGCCGGTCATCGCGTTCAAAGATTTCAGCGTGGGCCGGGTTTCCAGCACCCGCTGCAAGTGTTCGATGGCCTTGGCTGGGCCATGCTCGGCGCGGATTCTTTCCGCCAAGGCCAGCGCCGCCGACTCCAGCCCATAGGTCTCGAACAAATAGCCGAGATAGCCGATCAGTTCGCTGGCGCGTTTCTCCAGGCGCATGTGGCATACGCACAGGGGTTCGATGATTTCGGAAATCAGGCTGGGGTTTTGCGACTCGACCCGCTTGAGCATTTGCAAAGCCTCCTCGAAACGGCCTTCGCGCATGTGCAGCCTAGCCATCAGCAGGCTGGCCCTGGCGCAGCGCGGATCTTCGCGCAGCGCCTCCTCCAGCCATTGCCGGGCGGCTTCGTCCGAATCCGCGCACAGGGTTTCCTCGGCCAGTTCGCAAAAGAATTGGGCGGCCGTCTCGCCCTTCGGCACTTTCCCTAAATGGTTGAGCCTGCGGGCGCAGTCGATGGCTTTCAGCCAGTCTTTTTCGTGCTGGTAGATGTCCAGCAATTGTTGCAGCGCGCCTCGGCCTGCACTTTCATGGTCGGCCAAGTTTTGGAAGATGCTCTCCGCCCGGTCGAACAGACCGGCTCGCAGATAGTCCAGCCCCAGTTCAAACTGGGCGCTGTCATGCTGCTGCGGATTCAGGTCGTCGCGCGCGATGAGGTTTTCGTGGATTTCGATGGCTTTTTCGATCTCGCCCCGCCGCCTAAACAAATTGCCTAAGGCGATGTGGGTTTCGATGGTCTCAAAATCTTGGCTCAGCAGATCGGCGAAGGCTTCTATCGCCTTGTCGGTCTTTTCGCTGAGCAAGTAGTTCAGGCCGCGGCAATACGCTTTGCGCAGCGAATGGCTGTGTTCAACCCAGTATTTGCGGACATAATGCCTGCGGGCGGCATACCATCCAGAGGCGGCGGCGACTGGCAACAGCAGGAATAGCCATTCCTCCATCAGTCGCCGTCGGTGTTGCCGGCGGAAAGGTTGACCCGGTCGCGCAGTTCCTTGCCCGGCTTGAAGTGGGGCACATATTTTGAAGTCAGATCGACCGAGTCGCCAGTTTTCGGATTGCGCCCGACCCTAGGCGGGCGGTAGTGCAATGAAAAGCTGCCGAAACCGCGGATCTCGATGCGCTCGCCGCTGGACAGCGCGTTGCTCATTTGCTCGATCATGGATTTGACCGCCACTTCCACGTCGCCTTGCGGCAAATGAAAGTTCTTTCTGGCGAGTATTTCAATTAATTCAGACTTGGTCACCTGCGTACCCAGAAAAAAAAGGCGGGGGGCGGGATGCGCCCCCCGTCTTGTGTGCCTTGAGGATTACTTGTCCATCTGCTCTTTGAACAGATCGCCTAGCGTCGGGGTGCTGGGCTGGTGGTGGGCGTAGTCCTTGATCGCCGCATGCTCCTCTTCCTGATCTTTCGCTTTGATGGACAGCGAAATGGATTTGCTTTTCTTGTCCACGCCAATGAACTTGGCCTCGACCTGGTCGCCGACGCTTAACTGGCTGCGGGCGTCTTCCAGGCGGTCGCGGGAGATTTCCGACGCACGCATATAGCCTTCGACGCTGTCGGCCAGGATGATGACCGCGCCCTTGGCGTCCACTTCCTTGACCACGCCCTTGACGACCGCGCCTTTCTCATGGGCCGCCAGCCAGTTTTGGAACGGGTCTTGCTCAAGCTGCTTGACGCCCAGCGAGATGCGCTCGCGCTCCGGGTCAATGGCCAGGATGACCGTCTCGACTTCGTCGCCCTTCTTGTAATGGCGGATGGAGTCTTCGCCGGTGGTTGTCCACGAAATGTCGGACAGATGCACCAAGCCGTCGATGCCGCCTTCCAGGCCGATGAAGATGCCGAAGTCGGTGATCGACTTGATGTTGCCGGCGATCTTGTCGCCCTTCTTGTGGGTGGCGGCAAACTCTTCCCAGGGGTTCGGCTTGCACTGCTTCATGCCCAAAGAAATGCGGCGGCGGTCTTCGTCGATGTCCAGCACCATGACTTCGACTTCGTCGCCCAACTGCACGACTTTGCCGGGGTTGACGTTCTTGTTGGTCCAATCCATTTCGGACACATGCACCAAGCCTTCCACGCCTTCCTCCAGCTCCACGAAGCAGCCGTAGTCGGTGAGGTTGCTGACCTTGCCGAATAGGCGGGTGCTGGCGGGATAACGGCGGGCGATGTTCAGCCACGGATCTTCGCCCAACTGCTTCAGACCCAAGGACACGCGGTTCTTTTCTTGGTCGTACTTCAGCACCTTGACCTGGATTTCCTGGCCGATCTGCACGGTCTCCGACGGATGGCGGACGCGCTTCCAAGCCATGTCGGTGATGTGCAACAGGCCGTCGATGCCGCCTAGGTCGATGAACGCACCGTAATCGGTGAGGTTCTTGACCACGCCGGTGACGACCGCGCCTTCTTGCAGGCTACCCAGCAAGGCTTCCTTCTCGGCGCTGTATTCGGACTCGACCACGGCGCGGCGCGACAACACGACATTGTTGCGCTTCTGGTCGATCTTGATGACCTTGAATTCCAAGTCGCGGTTTTCCAGGAACGTCGTGTCGCGCACCGGGCGCACATCGACCAGGGAACCGGGCAGGAAGGCGCGCAGCGCGCCGATGGCCACAGTGAAGCCGCCGCGCACCTTGCCGGTGATGCGGCCGACCACGGTCTCGTTGGTCTCGCTGGCCTTTTCCAGATCCGTCCAGGCTTTCTGTTTCTTCGCCTTGTCGCGGTTCAGCAGGGTGTTGCCCATGCCGTCTTCCAGCATGTCCAGGGTGACTTCGACCTGGTCGCCAATCTGGACTTCGAGTTCGCCTTCGGCGCTCAGGAACTGCATTTCGGCACAACGCCTTCGGATTTCAGGCCGGCGTTGACGACGACATATTCCTGGGTGATGTCCAAGACCGTGCCGAACAGCACACTGCCGGGGCGCATCTCGGATTTGGCAAAACTCTCATTCAATAAATCTTCAAAGCTTTCGCTCATGACTATCTTCTTTAACTCCGCACGGACAGGGACATCCGCTTGGTTTGGGTTGAGTTGAACAACATGCCGGAAACCGGCGACCTTTTGGCTTGCAGAAAATTCAGGCATTTAGCAAGGCCAGACAATGGTTAATGACTGCGTCGATGCTCATATCGGACGTGTCCACTAACACGGCATCA
>JBJSYU010000207.1:0-12276 GCA_046089945.1 Candidatus Methylumidiphilus sp. | reverse complement strand
TTGATCCACCATTGCGCCTGCCGGGGCGGCCATTTCTTTTCGTCCAGATCCAATTCTTTCATGATGCGTTTGACCAGCCGCAACTGGTCGTCGGAGTCGAGGATTTGGAAGGTCTCCGGCAAGCCGGCCTCGCGGGCGTGGCGGCGCAGCAGGCGGTGCGCCAGCCCGTGGAAGGTGCCGGCCCACATGCCGCCGATGGGGAAATCCTGGCCGAGCAAGCCTTCCAGCCGCCCGCGCATTTCGCGCGCCGCTTTATTCGTGAAGGTGACCGCCAGAATGCTGTTGGGCGAAACCTGCTCCACTTGCATCAGCCACGCGATGCGGTGGACGAGGACGCGGGTCTTGCCGCTGCCCGCCCCGGCCAGCACCAGCATGGCCTTCGGGGGGGCGGTGACCGCCGAGCGTTGGGCGGGGTTGAGTGAATCGATGATTGGGGTAATGTCCATGGCGGGCATTTTACCGCAGCCGCGTCGCTTGCGCCGAAACCGGCGGCGCCATCATGCCGGATGGAACGCCGGGCTGAACTCATGCACCGCCGCGATCATCGCGCCGACATGTTCGGGCTTGATGTCGGGGTGGACGCCGTGGCCTAGGTTGAAGACATGGCCTGCGCCCTGGCCGTAGTCGGCGAGAATCTGCTGGACTTCGGCGCGGATGGATTCCGGGGAAGCATACAAGGCCACGGGATCGAGATTGCCTTGCAGCGCGACCTGTCCGCCGACGCGGCGGCGGGCTTCGCCGATTGGCGTCTGCCAGTCCAGCCCCAGCGCGTCGTAGCCGCTTGCCGCCATCGCCTCCAGCCACAAGCCGCCGCCTTTGCTGAACAAGATGGCCGGAATCCGCCGACCGTCGGGGTTAAGGTTCAGTTGGCGGTGGACGCGCTCGGCGTAACGCAGGGAAAACGCCTGGTATTGCGCGGTGGTCAATGCACCGCCCCAAGTGTCGAACACCATGACGGCATCGACGCCGGCGGCGATTTGCGCGTTTAGATACGCCGCGACAGCGTCGGCCAGCGTGGCAAGCAGGGCGTGGACGAGGTCGGGCCGGTCGTAGAGCATGGCTTTGATCTTGCGGAAATCACGGCTGCTGCCGCCTTCCACCATATAAGTGGCGAGCGTCCACGGGCTGCCGGCGAAGCCGATCAACGGCACGCGGCCTTGCAGTTCGCGCTGGATCAGCCGCACCGCATCGGGGACATAGCGCAAGCGGTCGTTGGGGTCGGGGACGGTCAATCGGCGGATGTCGGCCTCGTCGCGCACCGGGTCGCTGAAACGCGGGCCTTCGCCTTCGATGAAGTGCAGGCCCAGCCCCATCGCGTCGGGGATGGTGAGGATATCGGAGAACAGGATGGCGGCGTCGAGCGGGAAGCGCTCCAAGGGCTGTAAAGTGACTTCGCAGGCCAGTTCGGGGTTGGTGCAAAGATTCATGAAGCTGCCGGCCTGTTCGCGGACGCGGCGGTATTCCGGCAGGTAGCGCCCGGCTTGGCGCATCATCCAGACTGGGGTGCGCTCGGTCGGTTGCCGCAGCAGGGCGCGGATGAAACAGTCGTTTTGCAGTGCGATCATGGTGTGGTGCGAGGGTTGGGAGGATGGTCGGGGGGCTGGGATGTTGACGGGCTGGATGGTGGGCGCCGGTTCGCAAGGCGGCGGGACTTTAAGGAAGCGCTGAGCAAGTCCCCTCGCCCTGTGGGGAGAGGGTTAGGGTGAGCGGCAAATGATTGGTTTTTAAGACCCTCACCCCAACCCTCCCCCTGCGAGGGGGAGGGAGCAAAGGCTTAGTCAGAGCTTCCTTAAACTGAGCGGCCTGTCGGGTGTTCCTCATCCATCAGCCTCAGCAAGTCTTTCATGTCTCCGCCGGACGTGGCTTGGCCGGCCTTTTTGCGCAGGCTGCGGCCTTTCCAGGTCGCGGGGAACAGCAGCAGTTCGACGCGGGTGCCGTCCACATAAAAATGCAGCGCGGGCTGCTCGCCCGGCAGTTCGGCTTCGGGCGGCAGGCTGTGGGATTTTTCCTCGAACGGGATGCGGGCGTTCCATAGCTTGCGCATCACGTCTTCGGGGGCGGCGGCGAACAGGTGCAGACGGATCGGGCTGAACTTGCCGACGCCGCCGTTCCAGACGCCGCCCACCAGCAGCGGGGAAAACTCGGACAGCAGGCGCATGGCCTCCGCCGCCAGCTTGCGCAGCCTTGCCAGCCGCAGCGGCTGTTCCGCCCCGGCGAACAGGCGCTGGTGTTCGACCAAAGCCGCTTCGATTTCCTCTTTGCGCGGCAGGTTGCGGCTGGCGGCGACGCCTAGGCGCGCCGCCGCCTTCTTTTTCGCCAGCCCATGCTCGTCTATGCCTTCTTCCGCCATGATGCGGGCGGCTTCCAGCGCGATGCGGGTTCTGAGGCGGTCTTCGGCCATGGCGGGGAGATTTCAGGGTGGCGGTTTTAAAACAACGGTTCGTCACTCTTGCCGCCGCCTGAGGATCTGGGCGCATCCTCGTCCGACGAAGTGTCTTCGTCCACAGCGCTTTGGCGTTTCCCCCGGCTCTCGGCTGCGGCTTTGGCCACAACTTTTTTCGGGCGCTTTTTGGCGGCAGGCACGGCGGCGCCTTGCCTGGGGACAGCATCCAGATCCTGCGGCTGTTCCCCGGCAAACTGTGGCGTCTCGGTGCTGTTGTCCGGGACGCGGAAGGCGGACTCAGTCTTGTAGGCGTCGTCGTTAAGGGCTTCACGCATGAAATCCATCCACATGGGCAAGGCGGTGTGGCCACCGGTTTCGCCTTCGCCCAAAGGCTTGGGCGTGTCGAAGCCCATCCAACTGATGGCGACGAGGCCGGGGGCGCGTTGCTCCGGGCCGTCCTCAAACGCTTCGGCTGCTGGCTCGGCGCCCTTGGCGCGTTTGCCTTTTTTGCCGGCTTTCGTTTTCTCCGGGGTTTGGGGCTGTTTGAACTTGATGCCGGCCGGGGCGTAGCCGGCGAACCAGGCGTCGCGTTGCTCATTGGTCGTGCCGGTCTTGCCGGCCAAGTCATGGCGGCCGAGTTCTTTGGCCTTGGTCGCCGTGCCCATTTGGATCACATCCTGCAAAATCCCGTGCATCATGTAATGCACTTGCGGGGTCAGCGCGCGCGGGGCTTCGTTGACAGGCCGGCTTTCGCCATCGTCGCAGTCCGGGCAGGCGACCTTGGGGAATTTCTGGTCTACGATGCCGCCGCCGTCGGTCTCGATGCGCTCGATCAGATAAGGCTCCACGCTAAAGCCGCCATTGGCGAAGACGGCATAGGCCCCCGCGATGCGCAGCGGCGTCGCCGTGCCGCTGCCCAAGGCCAAAGTCAGCGAGCGCGGCAGTTCGCTGTCGAGGAAGCCAAACAGCTTGGCGGTTTCGATGGCCTTGTCCATGCCGATTTCCTGCAACAGGCGGATGGAGACCAAGTTGCGGGATTTCACCAAGGCGTCGTGCAGACGGGTCGGCCCGTAATAGCGCCCGCTAAAGTTCTGCGGCCGCCATGTCTGCCCGCCGGGCGAGTTGTCATGGAACACGATGGGGGCGTCGTTGATGACGCTGGACGGCTTGTAGCCGGCGTCCAGCGCGGCGGCGTAAAGTATCGGCTTGAAGCTGGAGCCGGGCTGGCGTTGCGCCTGGGTCACGCGGTTGAAGCTGCTGTGGGCAAAGTCGAAGCCGCCGGACATGGCGAGGATGGCGCCGTTTTTAGGGTTGAGCGACACCAGGGCGCCTTCGACCTTCGGCGTTTGCGACAGCATCCAGTCGCCATCGTCCGACTGCCGCAGGCGGATGACTTCGCCGGGCTTGAGCACCTCCTTGGCGGAGCGCGGATAAGCCCCTTGCGCGTCCTGGTTGAGGTATTTGCGCGCCCATCTGATGCCCTCCCAATTTAGCGGCGCCAGCTTGTGATCAACATAAATGTCCGCCGAACGCTCTTTGACCGACACCACAAGGCCCGCCACGATGTCGCCCTCAGGCGGGAAATTCAGCAGTTGCCCGTCCCACTCCTTGTCGTCTTTGAACTGGCGCAGGTCGATGTGATCCTTGGTGCCGCGGTAGCCATGGCGCTCGTCGTATTCGTGCAGCGCCCGCCGCAGCGCCGTGTCAGCGGCGACCTGCAAGCGGCTGTCGATGGTCGTGTAAACCTTGTAGCCGTTGGTGTAGGCCTCTTCGCCGTAGCGCTGGAACATTTCGACGCGCACCATTTCCGCTGCGTAGGGGGCGTCCAGTTCGATGGCGGGTGAATGCAAGCTGACATTCACCGGCTCGGCCATCGCCGCATCGAACTGTTCTTGATCGATAAACTGTAGTTTCAACATCCGCCGCAATACATAGTTGCGCCGGAGCATGGCCCGATCCGGGTTGGCGATGGGGTTGAAGGCGGAAGGGGCCTTCGGGAGGCCGGCGATCATCGCCTTTTCCGCCAAGGTCAGATCCTTCACGTCCTTGTCGTAGTAGATCTCCGCCGCCGCCTCCACGCCGTAAGCATGGTGGCCAAAATAGATCTTGTTCAGATAAAGCTCAAGGATCTGTTCCTTCGGCAGCTTTTCTTCGATTTTCATCGCCAGCATGATCTCGGTGATTTTGCGGAACACCGTTTTCTCGCTGCTTAGAAAAAAATTGCGGGCGACCTGCATGGTGATCGTGCTGCCCCCTTGGCGCTTCTCCCCGGTGCGCACGAACTCCAGCACCGCGCGCAGCAAGCCTTGGTAATCGACGCCGGGATGCTCAAAAAACCGGTCGTCCTCAGCGGCTAGGAAGGCGTTGCGAAGATCAAGCGGGATCTCGGCGTAAGGTTTGGGGCTGCGCTTTTTTTCGCCGAATTGGCCAATCAATTTGCCATCCCCGCTGTAAACGCTCATCGGAATCTGGTAGCGTACATCCGTCAGCGCATCGATCTCTGGCAATTGGGGTTGCAGATGGCGGTAGACCGCGTAGGCGCCTGCCGCGCCCACCAGCGCCGTGGCCAACATGAAGATGAGCGCGAGCCGCATGAGGCGGCGGGGCGGTCTTGGTGAGGTGTTTTTTTTCTTGGATTCGGCCACTCGCTGCTCTTCGTCGGTGGGGAGGGAAAACGCCTGTCGCCGTGGCTGGAGCTATTTTTCTCGATAGGCAAAGTTCGATGATAATATACTACAGCAGCACGGTTAAATCGCGTGAAAGTCTGATCGGCAACCGCCGATCCTTATCCGCCACCTGCAAAGGGCGGCAGTCTTCCTCTTTAGGAAAAAGCGCTTAAGGAACTCGGACATGTTTTTTTTGAGACGAAAAAAGCCGGTCTTGTTGGGCATCGACATCAGCACGGCGGCGATCAAGTTGCTTGAACTTGGCAAGGCGGGCGCCCACTTACGTGTGGAGAGCTATGGCGTGGTGCCCTTGCCGCAAGACGCGGTGGTGGAGAAGACCATCGCCAAAGTCGAAGCCATAGGCAACACCGTCAAGGCGGTCTTGGCGCAGTCGGGGAGCAAGCTCAAGCATGTGGCGGTGGCGGTGTCGGCCTCCTCGGTCATCACCAAAGTCATCTCCATGCCGGCCAACCTCAGCGATGACGAGATGGAGGCGCAAATTGAGCTGGAGGCCGACCAATACATCCCCTATGCCTTGGACGAGGTCAGCCTCGACTTCGAGGTGCAGGGCCGCAACGAAAAGAATTCTGACATGGTGGACGTGCTGCTGGTCGCCTCCCGGCGCGAAAACGTCGAGGATCGCGTCGCGGCGATGGAACTCGCCGGCCTTAAGGTCGAGATTGTCGATGTCGAGTCTTACGCGCTGGAGAACGCCTTCGGCCTGATTGCCGACCAGATGCCGGAGGGTGGCCCCGATATGACAGTCGCCATCGCCGACATTGGCGCCACCATGACCACCTTGAATGTTTTGCACAATGGACGCATCATTTACACCCGCGAGCAGGGCTTCGGCGGCAAACAGTTGACTGAGGAAATTCAGCGGCGCTACGGCTTGTCCTATGAGGAAGCCGGATTGGCCAAAAAGCATGGCGGCCTGCCGGACAACTACTTGCCGGAAGTGTTGGAGCCTTTCAAGCAAGCCTTGGCCCAGCAAGTAGGGCGCTCTTTGCAGTTCTTTTTGTCCTCCAGTTCCCACAAGGGCGTGGACAATCTGGTGTTGGCCGGGGGCTGCGCGTCAATAGCTGCGATTGACCGTTATGTTGAGCAAAGCCTGGGCATTCCGACAATTGTCGCCAATCCGTTTTTGAACATGTCGCTTTCCAGCCGGGTGAAACCACAAAGCCTGAGCAATGACGCTTCAGCCATGATGACGGCCTGCGGTTTGGCATTGAGGAGCTTTGACTGATGGCACGCATAAACCTTCTTCCTTGGCGGGCAGAAATCCGCAAGCAGCAGCAAAAGGATTTCGTTGCGGCCATAGGCTTGGCGACAAGCCTGACAGTCGCACTGATGCTGCTAGTGCATTTCGACATGGAGTCAAGGAAGAGCTACCAAGCTGAGCGCAACGGCTTCCTGGAGTCGGAAATCGCAGTGTTGGACAAGAGGATTAAAGAAATCCAAGAGCTTGAGTCCAAGAAGAAGCGGCTAATTTCAAAAATGGAAGTCATCCAGCAATTGCAGGCAAGCCGTCCAGAGATAGTCCATCTATTTGACGAGCTTGGGCGCACCATACCGGAAGGTGTATACCTTTCTGATTTAGTCGAAGTCGATAAGAACATCACCATCAACGGCATGGCTCAGTCGAATGCGCGCGTCTCCGCTTATATGCGCAATTTGGAGTCATCCGCGTGGCTGAAGACGCCGGTGCTGAATATCATCGAAAGCAAAACGGATAGCAGGGACAACAAAAGGGAGAAGCAAAGCAGGTTCACCCTTCAGGTGAAGCACGCGAATGAAAAAGCGGACAGCAAAAAAGGCGCGTCATGAATCTCTCCAATCTCAATTTGGATTTAGAAAACGTAGGCTCTTGGCCGACGCCAGTCAAATTATTGGCAGTGCTATTGATATGTTCGTTAACCGCAGGAGTTATCTTCTATGTTGACACGCAAAACCAGATTGTGGAACTGGATGCCGTGCAGGCTAAAGAGCAAGAGCTGAAAACGGCTTTTGAGACCAAGCAGAAAAAGGCTGTCAATCTTGAAGAGTATAGACAGCAGCTTGATGAAATCGAAAAATCATTCGGCGACTTGTTAAGACAATTGCCCAACAAAACCCAGGTGCCTGATTTGCTGGTGGATGTTTCTCAGACGGGCTTGGCTAGCGGCCTTGAGTTTGAGCTTTTTAAGCCAGGCAGTGAAACACCTAGAGAGTTTTACGCTGAGCTGCCCATTGACATAAGGGTTTTAGGGAGTTACACGGAATTCGGCACTTTCATTAGCGGCTTGGCGTCCTTACCGCGCATCGTGACCGTTCACAATGTGCGGATACTGCCTAGAAGGGATGCGGCCGCAGGCAACAAGAGCAAACCCTTGGTCATGGAAGCGCTAGTCAAGACTTACCGCTACCTGGAGGATAGCACTCCTCAGCCAAGCCAGGACAAGAAAAATAGGAGGCAGTAGCCATGCTCACCCACCATAGGTTGCTTGCAATTGCATGCATTGCGGCAAGTTTGTCCGCTTGTGGAGGAGGCGACCTCACCGATCTCCAAGACTGGGTGGCGGCTGTCAAGAAACGGCACAAGGGTGCCGTTGAGCCTTTGCCCGAAATTAAAACCGTGGAGCCTTTTGTGTTTAAGCCCGAAGATTTGCGCGATCCTTTTGTGCAAAATGACAAGAGCGAACAAGTGGAGGAAACCAAAGGCGATAATGGCATTCATCCTGACACCACGCGCGCCAAGGAAGAGCTTGAGTCTTACGAGTTGGATTCTCTAAGGATGGTGGGGACGATCAATCAGAATGCTGTCCTTTGGGCTTTGGTGAGGGCCGTTGACGGAACTATACATCGAGTGCGCGTGGGCAACCACATGGGGCGCAACTTTGGTAAAATCATACGCATCAGGGAAGGACAGATCGAATTGCTAGAGATTATCCCGGACAGTCCTGGAGGGTGGCGCGAACGCAAAGCCTCCCTTGATCTGGCGGATGCGAGCGGTGGCAAAAAATGAGAAGAACTATGGATACGGTAACAAGACAATACTCCCGTATAAGCAATGGCTTTTGGCATTTTTCGTGGGCCGTATTGCTGTTGTTGCAACTGGCTGGTGCTCGGGCAGAGCCGCTTAAACTCCTGGCCGTGGATTTCTCCACGTTGCCGGGCGACAGCTTACAAGTGCAGCTATCTCTTAGTGGGCTTGCTTCCCCGCCCCGCGTTTTCCACACTGACAATCCCGCGCGTATCGCCTTAGATCTGCCGGGCGTGGACAATGGCTTGGACAAAAGACCTATTTCAGTCAATGTCGGCAACGCTGAGACCATCCAGGCCATTGCCGCATCGGGACGGACTCGGGTAGTGATCAATCTCACCGAATTGCCTCCCTATAGCACAAGGGTCGAGGGAAACAACATTTATGTGGTGCTGCGTAAAAGTAAAGTGGCGCCTTCGCTGGAACCACCGGCACAAAAGTTGGTCAGCAGCGCTAGGGCTGGGGCTTTGCCTGATAGGACACTGCCTGATAGTGGTTATGAAGGTGGGCGGGGAATACGCAACATCGATTTTCGGCGCGGGGATAAAGGCGTGGGAAGAATTCAGATTACCCTAGGCGATCCCAGAATGGTGGCTGATATCCGCGAGGAAGGGCGAAAAGTGATTGCCACGTTCCCAAATGCCAGCCTGCCGCCCACACTGGCGCGCAGACTTGACGTGATGGATTTCGCCACGCCCGTTCAAACCATCGATTCAATGGAAGATGGCTCTGGATCTAAGCTGATTATTACCCCGGCCACCGACGAGTATGATTACTCATCGTACCAATTGGATAACAATCTGACCATCGAGTTCCGGCCCCTTACAAAAGTGGAGCGGGAAGAAATCAAGAAAAAAGCCTTCGCCTATTCCGGCGAAAAGCTGTCGCTGAATTTTCAGGACATTCCAGTGCGCTCGGTGCTTCAGATTTTAGGCGATTTCACCAATCTGAATATCGTGGCCAGTGACACGGTGGGAGGGAATGTAACCCTTCGGTTGAACGATGTGCCATGGGATCAGGCGCTGGATCTTGTGCTAAAGGCAAAAAGCCTAGGCAAACGCCAAGAAGGCAATATTATCCAAATTCTTCCAATGGAGGAGCTTAACAGGCAAACGCGGGAGGAGCTTGAGGCGCAAAAGACGGTGGAAGAATTGGAGCCGCTTAAAACCGAGATTATCCAGCTCAACTACACCGATGTCGAAGCCGTCAAACAAGTGCTGAATTCAACGGCAACGGCGGAAAGGGAGCTGGAAAGACAGCCAGGAATCGGAGGCGCCAATGCCGTCACACAGACGACAACCGCAGAGCTAAGCCAGTCGATTCTTTCGCCGCGTGGCAGCGTGACCGTTGACGCCCGCACCAACCAGATTATTGTCAAGGACACGTCAAGGAACTTGGAAAGAATTCGGGAACTGATCAAGCTGCTTGACGTTCCTGTCCGGCAAGTGTTGATCGAATCCCGCATCGTGATAGCCAACAACGACTTCAGCCGGGAATTGGGTAGCCGCTTTGCGGTGAACAACAACAATGGCACCCGTGTGACCACCATAGATGGCGCAACGACGGATATCCGGACTATTCCCGCCAGCGGTTTTATGGCGAGTGGCGACGCGCTATCCGACTTGGGCGCAGGCTCTGCGATAGCCGGGCCTGGCGGCGCGATAGGGTTTACTGTACTGAAAGTGGGCGATTATCTGCTTGACCTGGAACTTTCGGCCGCGCAGCGCGAAGGGCGCGGTGAAATCGTGTCAAACCCCCGGCTGCTGACTTCCGACAAGACGCCAGCCATCATCAAGCAAGGTGTGCAGATTCCTTACCAGGCAACCGTCGCTGTGGGTGGCGGCGGAGCAGTGGCCATTTCCTTTAAAGACGCGCTATTGGAACTCAATGTGACGCCGCAAATTACGCCGGACGACAATATCAGGATGAAGCTCATCATCAAAAAAGACTCCAAAGGCGAGCAGGTGGGGACAAACTTCGCCATTGACAAGCGCGAGATCAACACCACAGCGCAAGTGGCCAACGGCGACACCGTGGTGTTAGGTGGCGTCTATGAGGGCATTAAAACCAGTTCGGTCGATAAAGTGCCTTTCTTGGGCGACTTGCCCGGTTTGGGCTTCATGTTCCGCCATACGACAATGGTGGATCAGAAAAAGGAACTGCTGATTTTCATCACCCCTAAGATTATTCGGCAAAACCTCGGCCAACGTTGATTCCCCGCAGTTTATTCAACAGGCGTCGGTCAGGGTAGACTGACGCTTTTTCCAAACCAAAAACCAGCCGCATCCATAATTATCAAAGGCCCAGCCAAAGGCACACGAAGCATTTGTGTCCACAACGCTTTTTCTTTAGTGTGGCCCGGATGTTATTGGGGGCATGATACACTTGGGGCAGACAGCAAAATCCCGGCTTGCCAGATGAAATACAATGGGAACATCTTTCTTGTCGGGCCAATGGGAGCGGGCAAGACGACTATTGGTCGGCTATTGGCCAAGTCATTGGATATGCAATTTTACGATAGCGACAAAGAAATCGAACAACGAACGGGTGTCAGCATACCCATGATATTTGAGTATGAAGGTGAGTCTGGGTTCAGGAGGCGGGAGGCCGAGGCTATCGCCGACTTGACTGCCCTGAGCGCGATTGTGCTGGCCACAGGTGGCGGCTCTGTGGTGCTTGCCGAAAACCGAGAAATCTTGCGCCAACGCGGCTTTGTGGTCTATTTGCAATGCGCGGTGGACAAGCAGTTTGAGCGCACACAGAAGGATGGCAACCGCCCCCTGCTGAACACGGAAAACCCGATAGCTCGCTTGGAGGAGCTATTTAGCGCCCGCGCCCCGCTGTACCATGAGGTTGCCGACCTTATCGTCGATACTGGACAGCATTCCAGCCGCAGTGCCGTGCGGCAGATTCTCAAAGCCTTTAGCCGAGCGGTAAGCTGCCGACCATGAAAACGCTGACTGTCCAACTCGCAGAACGCAGCTACCCGATACACATAGGCTCAGGGCTGTTGGCCCAGCCCGATCTTTACCGGCGGCATATCGCCTCCTCGCAAGTCATGGTCGTGTCCAACGAGACAATCGCACCGCTGTATCTCGACTGTGTGCTGGCTTGCCTGGAAGGCAAGCAAGTTGCCACGGTCATTCTGCCCGACGGCGAAGCCCACAAATCGATGGATTCGGCCATGGCGGTTTTCAGCGAGTTGCTGGCGCAAAAATACAGCCGCAACGCCACGCTGATCGCCTTGGGCGGAGGCGTCATTGGCGATTTGACCGGCTTTGCCGCCGCCTGCTACCAACGCGGCGTGCCGTTCATACAAATCCCCACCACCCTGCTGGCCCAGGTCGATTCCTCCGTCGGCGGCAAGACAGCGGTCAATCATCCTTTGGGCAAAAACATGATCGGCGCTTTTTATCAGCCACAATGCGTGTTGGCCGATACTTCGACGCTGGACACCCTCGCCGACCGCGAATTGAGCGCCGGGCTGGCCGAGGTCATCAAGTACGGACTGATACGCGACTTGGCGTTTTTTGTCTGGCTGGAGGAAAACATCGAAGCGCTGTTGCTCCGCGACCCCTGCGCCTTGGCCTACGCCATCGAGCGCTCATGCGCCAACAAGGCTGAAGTGGTTGCCGCCGACGAGCGGGAAACCGGCGAACGCGCCACACTGAACCTGGGCCACACGTTCGGGCATGCCATTGAGACCGGCTTGGGCTATGGCGTATGCCTGCACGGGGAGGCGGTGGCGATAGGCATGTGCCAAGCGGCGGATTTGTCCCGGCGCCTAGGCTGGCTGGCCGACGCCGACGTTGAGCGCATCGAGCGCATAATGCGCCGCGCCCGCCTGCCGGTGACGCCGCCGGCGGAATTGGACGCTGACCGGTTTTTGGATCTGATGGCGGTGGACAAGAAGAATGTAGACGGCAAGCTGCGCTTGATTTTGCTGGAGCGGATCGGGCGGGCAACGCTGCCGATCAGTGTGGACATCGCCGCCTTGAGCGCGACCTTGGACAGTTACGGCAGGGGCTAGCGTGGTTGCGGGTATTGTGGCGACGGCAAGGGTGCCGCGATAGCCTCCTAGGTTCGGAAAACCCAAGAGGCCCGGCGCCCAAAAAATACGCTTAAGCGGCCCGCCCGTATTTCTTGCGGAACTTGTCCACGCGGCCTGCCGTATCGACCAGCCTTTGCTTGCCCGTGTAGAACGG
>JBJSYU010000206.1:0-4682 GCA_046089945.1 Candidatus Methylumidiphilus sp. | reverse complement strand
CTACGAGCCAGTCCATACGAATAGATTACGGCAAGTTGCGACTCCCCCCTCGTCACAAATATCTACACAGTTAGCAAAGCATTGATTTTGCCCCTCACGCCAACCCTATCCCTACAGGGCGAGGGGACTTAAAAGAAGCGTCTAAAGTACCCGTGTCATCGCCCCGTCACCAACCTGTAACACGCCAACCCTAAACTTGCGGCAAGACCGAAACCGGCCGTTAGCAGCAAATGTCCTTATCCCCGCAGAACGATCCCCGCCCCCCGCGCCCGCACACATTAAAGCCTTGGCTTATATGGGGGCTGCTGGCTTGCCAATGCGCCGCTTCGGCTGACGCCCCCGCGCCCGCCCCGGCCCCCACTCCGCCGCCCGACGCCGCCCCGGCGCAGCCGCCCGCCGTCTTCGACCTGATGGAAATCCAGGTGGACGGCAATTCCGTGCTGGAGGTGCAGACCATCGAAAAAGCGGTGTATCCGCATCTGGGGCCGGGCAAGTCGATTGCCGATGTGGAACAGGCCAAGCAGGCGTTGGAAAAAATCTACCGCGACCGCGGCTATCCGACTGTGCTGGTGGAGATTCCCGAACAAGACGTGCTGGAAGGCCGGGTGCGCCTGCAAGTCGTCGAAGGCACGATAGAGCGGCTGAAAATCACCGGCTCGCGCTACTACTCGCTGGGCAAAATCCGCGAAGGCTTGTCGGCCTTGGCGGCGGGCCAAGTGCCGCACATGCCCAGCGTGCAGGAGCAAGTCGGCAGGCTGGCGCAGGAGTCCAGCGACCGTGGCCTGACCCCGGTGTTCAGGGCCGGCTCCACGCCGGGCAAGATGGAGGCGGAAATCAAGGTGGACGACCAGTTGCCGATCCATGGCAGCGTGGAAATGAACGGCATGAACACCGAACACACCACGCGCAGCCGCTTGATCGCCTCGCTACGCTACGACAACCTGTGGCAGCGCTTCCACAGCGCGTCCCTACAGTATCAAGTCTCCCCAGAAAACGCCGACGAAGTCGAAGTCTGGTCAGGCACTTATGTGCTGCCCACCGGCCTCGCCGACACGCGCTTGGCGCTGTACGGCGTCGGCATCAGCTCCAACAACGCGCTCGGCGCCACCGTCGGCGGCAGCAATGTCTTAGGCACCGGTCTGATTTTCGGCGCGCGGCTGATGAAGCCCCTGCCCTCCTCCGGCAACTTCATCCACAACCTCAGCGTCGGCCTGGACTACAAAGACTTCGGGCAGACCGTCAAACAAGCCGGCCAAGACACCGGCAACACGCCCATCCACTACTGGCCTTTTTTTGTCGGCTACGAGGCGATTTGGCGGCGCGAGGGGTCGATTTCCTCGGCCAGCATGGCCGGGCATTTTACGATCCGCGGCATGGACAACAGCCAGAAAGAGTTTGAGGACAAGCGCTTCAAGTCGCGCCCGGACTTTTTCTATTTCACCGCCGGCCTCAAGCACCAGCACGAACTGCCTTGGGACATGCGGCTGGCCTTCCGCGCCTCCGGCCAACTCGCCGACTCGCCGCTCATCAGCAACGAGCAGTTCTCCTTGGGCGGCTGGCAGACGGTGCGCGGCTATTTCCAAACCCAGCAGCTCGGCGACCACGGCGTCAACATCTCCACCGAACTGTACACGCCGAACCTGCTGCCGGCCGGTTGGGAATATGGGCAGAACCTGCGTGGCTTGGCGTTTTTCGACTGGGGGTATTTGTGGATACTCGACGCCCTGCCCGGCAACCCCAACTTTTACCAGCTTGCCAGCACCGGCGTCGGTGTGCGCATGCAGTTGCTCAAGCACATCATCGGCGAGTTGGACTGGGGTTTCCCTCTGTACCGGCAAAGCACCGTCAGCCCCGGCCAATCCCGCATTGATTTTAGGGTGGCTTATGAATTCTAAGCTGTCACACAACGGTAATTTTTATGTCATCTGGCAACCGTATGATGGCGACTATAAGGATGTTGTAGGCGTTCAACGGATCGTAACTTAGGGTTCATGCCCCTTTAACATGGCCCCAATAGACTATTCCGAAAAGCAGATAGCGCTTTTCACCGCCAGCGCTTGATACAGCGCTGGCCTTATGTTTTTACCCTCCACGCTCTTAACAACCAAGGTGAATTTCCAATGAAAGTAAAAGCTTTAGCAGCGGGCCTGTTGGCCGTATTGGCAAGCGGTGCCGACGCCGCCCTGCTCAACGTGGGCAATAGCCAAATTCCTCCCGGCAGCAACCTGTTCATTTCCATTTTCAACACCGTCACCGAAGACACCTATTTCAGAAACCTAGGCAGCAACTTCGTCAGCATCAGCCAAGACGGTGGCACGTTGGCGCCGGTTGATCTGGCCGCCGATCCCTTGTTCGCGCCGATGTTGGCCAGCGGCAACCCGCTGACCTACAACATCGCCGCGACTTGGCAGGTCACGGGCAACTTCGACAACGTTAACTCCCCCGACACCGGGGTGACGTATGTCGGCAAAAGCTGGGGCTTGCTGATAACCGGGCAAGCCGCCAGCAACTTCGACGTAAACCAAAACGGCAACGGGTATAACTCCTTGACCGCTTCCACGACCAACGTCACAAATTACGCGAATAATCTGAACACCCTGCTTACCCCCAGCACGGATTCGGGATTTGCCGTGGTTGGCAACCCGCAGTCTTGGAACAACGCCGCTTGGGGCACCACCATGGGGTCGATGCCCATCTTCGTGAGCGGCGGCACCAACTACAGCGTCGGTCAAGACGCCAAACTGTTTTATCTGACCAATGATTTTGTGAACGGCACCGTCACCCAGGTCGGCAGCTTCAACCTGAATGCCGCTGGCACCTTGACCTACACCGCCGGCACCGGCGTTGTCCCCGTGCCTGCCGCCGTCTGGCTGTTCGGCTCCAGCCTAGCTGGCTTGCTGACTTTCGCCCGCCGCAGCCGCAAGGCCGCCTAAGCGGGGGCGCCATCCCGCCGCCCTGCGGCGGGCCTATCCCGTCACGCCTATCACCTACTATTCAGAGAGACACATCATGAAATTCAAATTGTCTGCCGCCGTCGCTGCCGCGCTGGCCCTGTCCGCCACCCAAGCGTTCGCGTTTGCGCCGAACGACCCCGCCAACCCGATCCAGTTGGAAGTCTGGATGTCCGGCGCCACCGCGCAGGACAAGGGCATCGCCAGCTACTATGCCAGCATCTGCCAGCCCGGCACCTTGGACACCTACCGGGACAACGCCAACAGCGCCGCACCCGGCGCCCAGCACAGCGCTTATTTCTGCAAAGTCGATTCCACCAAGGTCGCCGGCATGGCGGCGGATTTGAACGTGGTGTTCCACAAGCGCAGCGCCGGCGGCTCGGCGATGGGCGTGCAGCCGCTGCTGACCGGTGGCATCGCCATCAAGCACATGAACATCACCAACAACAACTGCACCATAACCGCCCCGGACACGTTCTACCGCTGCACCGTCAGCAACGCCGGCGACACGCAGTTGCGCATCCCTGACGCCGGCGTTTCCGACGTCAACCCGGAACTGTTCACCGGCGTGAACACCCCCGCCCCCATCACTGGCGAACTGCCTGCCCCGGCCCCGGTCAATCCCGCCGATGTCGCCGCCAACCTCGACGTGACCGCCTCCGGCGCGTTGATCTACGGCACTCCGGTCACCAATGACCTGTTCCTGGCCTTGGCCAACGCCCAGCAGCAGGTCGGCCGCTTAGGCGCCAACTGCCCGTCGCTGAACGCGGCCATCCTGACCGCCGAACAGCTTGCCACCAACAAAGACTACTACCTGAACAGCGCCACGCTGAACCCGGAGTGTGTGCCTAGCCTGAGCAAAGAGCAGGTTGCCAGCATCGTGTCCGGCAAGCTGAAGAAATGGACGACCTTCCGGGTGGTGGATACCAACGCGACGCCGAACGTGCTGAAAGGCGATCTGACCGCGTTTGCCGTCAATGGCGCGCCGACCACCACTAACGTCGGCCTGTGCCGCCGCGTGAATGGTTCCGGCACCCAGGCCGTGACCAATCTGTTCTTCTTGAACAACCCCTGCTTGGCAGATGCCACCGCCCCGGTGTCCGCCGGCAACCCGGTATTAGGCCCGACTGTCGTGCTGAACTCCGGTTCCGGCAACGTGGAAACCTGCCTGGACGACTTCAACAACAACACCAACTTAGGTGGCCAAAACGCCCCAGGCACCGGCAAAGGCAAAGTCTGGTCGGTCGGTGTCCAGAGTTTGGAGTTCAATGCCAACAGAGCCAAGGCTTATCGCTTTGTCCGCATCGACGGCCAAATCCCTACCTTGGTGGACACCGCCAACGGCCATTACGGCAACTGGGCGGAGCAGACCATCCAGTGGCGCAAGAACACCATCGCCACCAACCCCGGCCCGTCCGGCGACACGCTGAACATCCTGCTGGCCGTCGCCGCCAATGCCGGCAGCCCGACCACCGTCGCCACCGCCAACGCCGGCTTTGTCCACAACTTCGGCGCCTCCGGCGGCTTCGCGGTCAGCACCGGCCCGTTCAACCCGAAGGTCATCTTCGACTTCAGCCAGCCGGTGATCGGCTACAGCCATGTCGCAGGCACCTCGCTGAACAACTGCCGCGCCCCGTCTTACAACGGCAACAAGGTCGGCATCACTGGCGGCGGCATGGAGATGTAAGCGACGGATCGCTTGATGGGACAGGCCGCTAGACGGCGGGCAGG
>JBJSYU010000205.1:0-6545 GCA_046089945.1 Candidatus Methylumidiphilus sp. | reverse complement strand
AATCTGCTTACAGTTGAATTTGCACCAGCCCGCCGGCGGCTGCGGCTTGGCGGTCTTCCCATTCGGTTTTGGTGTAGGCTTTGACGCTGAACGCATGTAAAGCGCCGCTGGCCAGCCAATCCGACACCGTAGCCAAAACCATTTGCTGGCGTTTCACCAAGGACAAGCCCGCAAAGCTTTCGCTGATGACTATCGCGGTGAATTCGCAGCCCTCCCCTTCCAAGAAAACCTGGGCTGAGGGTATGGCCTGCTCGATGGCGCTTTGAATATCCGCGCTGTCCATTTATGCCTCCGCCGTGTTGGCCGGCACGGCATTTTCCAACAGCGGCTTTAGGCTATTGCTGCGGGCCATTTCCTCGACTATATCAGCCCCGCCGACTAATTCGCCGGCGACAAACAATTGCGGGTAAGTCGGCCAGCGCGAAATCGACGGCAACTTTTCGCGGATGAACGGATTGGCCAGCACATTGACATAGGCGAAATCGATGCCGGTGGCTTGCAACGCTGCCACGGCCTTGGCGGAAAAGCCGCATTCGGGCTGGGCCGGGGTGCCTTTCATGTACAGCAAAATGGGGTTGGATTGGATTTGCAGGCGGATGGTTTCTTCGGCTTTCATGGGAGTTTCCAGATTGAATAAAGGTGGGAGCAGTTTGCAGCCGCGACGGCTCGTCTATTTTCAGATTACCCTCGCCCCAGCCGCCTTCCTACAGGGAGAGGGGCGCGGATATTTAGCGGTAGGGTTTCAACAGCTTGAGAATCGCCAGATTCGCGGCCAGATCCAAGGCCGTGAAGCCGTCTTGGTTTTCCAGCCGGGGATTGGCCCCGGCTTGCAGCAGAAACTCGACGACCGGGGTTTTACCGGCCGAGGCGGCATACATCAGCGCGTTGGCACCCAAGGGGTTTTGCCGGTTTAAATCTACCCCGGCATCGCGCAGCACGGCGAGCGTCGCCAAATTGCCGTTGAAACACGCCGCCCACAGCGCGTCATTGCCGTAATTGTCCACGGCGTCCAGCCTAGCCCCGACGCGGATCAGCGCGGCGGCAATATCGGCCCGGCCCACTTGGCAGGCTTTAATCAAGGGCGTGAGGCCGTGGACGCGGGATTCCAACTGCTTAGGCTCAAACTGGCCCGCCGCCAGCCACGCGGCCAATTCGCCGTCGAATTCCGCCGCTGCCGGTTCGGGCCTAGCGACGGCTTCGGGCATTTCCCGATGCCAGGACTCAAAACCGCCGTCCAAGCTGTAAACATCGGAAAACCCGAAATCGCAAAACAGCTTGGCGATGTCTTGGCTGGCGTTGCCATGATAGCAATAAACCAAAATCGGCCGGTTGCGCGAGCCTTTTTTGATCGTCGATTTCAGCGTTTTGTCCGACAGGTAAACCGCATTCGGCAGGTGCGCGGTTTGGTAAGACGCCGCGTCGCGCACGTCAAATATCAGCGGGTTGCGCTCCCGGATCAGGTTGCCGCCAGTCGAGACGGACACGCGCTTGAACATGGATTGCGTCCTCATCGATGGCGTCACAACAAGTACGGATTGGCGATCCAACGCCGCAGCACGGCGGCGTCCTTGTCCGGCAGGTAGGCGTAGTCGCCGCTGAGGTCGCGGCTCACCGACGCACCGACATGCGGCGACACTTGGCCTTTCAGCATGAAAAAATACCAAGCGAAGGGGTAGCCGGCTTGGCTGTCGAAACGGCTGATGACGGTGGCCAACGCCTTGCCCTTTTTCGCTTCCGGGCTGTCCAGCCAGGGCATGTCGCGGTTGCCGTTGCCGACCACTTCGACGTTCATGACCTGCTCGCCGTGCTTGCCCTTGTGCTGGTTCAGCCGCACGCTCCAATCGTGGCAAAACACCGATTTCTGCCCGGCGCTGCTGTCGTTCCAGTCGTCCATGAAGCGCTGCGCCGGATGGCGGTCGGCGCGGTGGCGACCGAGTTCGCGCATGAACAAGGCGATTTCGGTTTTGCGGCGGTAGACGTAGCGCGACGCGCCGACGGCAAACGGCTCGACTTTCTTCGGGTTCAGCGGGTCGATCAATTCTTCCAAGTCATCCGGCGGCTGCTCGCCATCGATCAAATAGCGGTCGGCGACCTCTTGCGTGCGATCCACTTCAATCTGCACAAAATCCTCGGCGTTCGGGCCGGTCTGCGCGACCAGATACAGGCTGACGCCTTTGTGGCGGGTGGCGAGGAAGCTGCCTTCTTCGCAATGATCCAACAAGGTGTTGAGATTCTGCCCGCATTCGATGAAGGTGCGCTCGGCCCATTCGTTCAAATCAGTGGCGATGCGGCTGCTGTCCGGTTTAATGACGCCGCCTAGCCGATACCATTCATGGCCGCGCCGGGCCAGCCGCAACGGATAATCGGGATAGGCTTTCTGGATGCGCTGAACTAAAGTATCGTCGCCGGAACTGGCCAGGGTTTCTTTGCAGATTTTGCTTAGCAACTGGCCGTCGAAGCGGTTGACTTCGCTGGCTTCCTCTAAAGGTTCATTGGCGGTCATGGCTTTACCGATCATCGTCTATCACCTCCGCCAATACCAAGCCGGTGGCATGGCTTATTTCGCTGGTGAATTTCATGCAATGCTCGCGGCCATCCACCAGATAGATATTAAATCCGGGATGGCTCAGGTATGGCTCGCGCTCGCCGACATCATCGTCCATGCAGTAGGTGAAATGGATTTTCGGATGGCTTGCCCGCAATGCGCCCAGGCTTTGTTCGGACAAGCCCAAGCCTTGCAATTCCCCGGCAATACTGGCAACAATATCGGCGTTCAGCATCCAACATTCTCCTTTAATACCTCGTCTTCCAGCGCTTCGTCGTCATCGTCGGCGTCGAAGCGCAGCTTTTGCCGGGCGGCGCCGGTGATCTTCGCCAACCAGGGCGGCGGATGGCCGGCCAGGATGCCTTGCAGCTTGCCCAGCACGTCGCGGGCTTCGGCCTCTTCCGGGAGTTTCATCGGGTAAATGCCGGCTTTAATGACCTTCGCCGCCGCCGGCCCGCCGATGGAGACGACATATAACACTTGGCAATCTTTAATTAAATCGGCGCGGAAGGCGTTGCGGTCGTCGGACTCGTCGGCCTCGTGGGTGGAACGCAAGTCGATCAGCTTCAGCGCATCGACGCTGACTTGATACACCAAAAAGCGCAGGCAGGAACCGAAATGGCCGTCCATGCGCTCGGCGCTGTTGGAGGCGATGGCGACGCGCAGCGAACCCGGCATATCGCCTTCCGCATACGGTTCAGGTGTCGGCAAACCGGCGTCCGCCGCCTCGCCCCAGAGTATCCGCACGGCTTCCTTATAGTTTGGAATACTCACCACATCCAAATGCTCGGTGTCTTCTTCGCCGTCCGGGCTGGCGAGTCCGGTCTTAAGCTGGGTCACAGTGACATGGCTGAGTTTTTCCTCGGTCAGAGGCGCACCCAGTTTTTCCACCAGTATCTCCAGCAAATGCCGGGCGCTGACATCCGGCAAGGCGCGGGCGGCAAGGCCGACGCGCAGGGCCACTTCACGGGAAAGAACGTTTTCGGTCATGTCCGCCTCTTGAATTAAAGTTGGCAGCGCGAGCGCTGGATATTGAACAATGAATACTCGCCAATGCAGGGTTTAATTTTGCCGCTTGGGCAGGAAATGTCTGGCCTCAGTCGCCAAACTGCGGATAACATCCTAGCGATAAGGATGCTATCCGCTAGTTATCAATCCCCGCCGCCAGCCCGCTTCGCCCGTAAGGTGATCGGCAGTTTTGGCTGTGGTATAGGCTCCAAGACAAACTCTTGCCCATCGCCCAACACCACTTTCCCGCCCCATTTCTCCGGGGTATCAAATTCGATGGATTCGATGGTTTCTTCCAGGTCTTTCTTCGGCACATAGAACACCAGCTTGTCGCTGTCTTTGGGTTTGCTAATCATCACTTCGGGCATGTTCGGTCTCCGATTGTTTGGTTATGCAAGTCTGCTGGAGGCAGGCTTGATTGATTTAAGGTTGGAGTGCCAACCCCCGACCGGAAATGCGGGCGAGACGCCCGCGCTCCGTCAAAATCGCCCGCCATCAAATCAGCCGACCTTCAGCGTGCTTTTGATTTCATACACAACAACTGGTATAACCCCCCCGGCAGGCTTTTAACCGGCTTGCCGTTTGTGTTCCTTAAACAACCAACTCCAAAGGGGGGCTTATGCCATCCATCTTACGCGCTCTGCTCGCTTTCACATTTTTGTTTGCCTTGGCCGCAGGCCCGGCCCACGCGACTCCGCTCAGCTTAAACTACGCAGGCGTCACCGTCACCGGCAGCAGCTTGCCGAGCGGCGCCATCGCGCCGGGCACGGCTTTCGAACTCCACGCCCTTTTCGATAGCACACCAACCGCTACCCCGGCGACCGGGCTTGGCTTTTATATGGTCACGGCGATTAACTTCACCATCGGTGGAACTAGCTACTCGGTTTCCAGCGGCATCGGAAGCGCCTATTATATCGTACTGGGTGATCCTTCATTGGTCTCTTCCTCCGGTAACTACATCTCCGCGCTTGGCAACACAGGCTATGAATCAGCTTTCGCGCCAGTTTATTCAACTGCAACGCCCACGCTGGACGCTTGGTCCGCAACGCCGACGGTGTTCTCCGGCTATCTGGAAAGCATCGCAAACTCTATGCTGCTCTATACCAGTGGCGGGGACATCAACTTGGTGTATGACCAAGCATCCATCGCCAGCTCGATCATCCCCGAACCCTCCAGCCTCGCCTTGCTGCTGGCGGGCACTTTCGGCGTGGCCTTGGCCCGCCGCCGTTCCGCCGCCTAAGCAGCCCAGCCTAGTAGCCTAGTAGGGTGGGCAGACGGCTTTATCGTCTGCCCACGCGGGGCTTCCATGATCGGTGGGCAAGCAAAAAGACGCTTGCCCACCCTACGCAACAACAGGGCTTAACGGATCAGGTCGTAGTTGTAGTCGGTCGTCCCCATGCCGCGCGTCTCTTCGTCGAGCCGCTCCAGGATGGCGTTGACTATCGTGGTCAACATGTACATCGAGCCTTCGTAGCCCAAGGTCGTCTGGCGGTGCAGATGGTGGCGGTCGAAGATCGGGAAGCCGATGCGGATCAGCGGCACTTCAAACTCTTTGCCCTTGTGCAGCGTGTCGCGCTGGATGAACTTGCCTTAGCTGTTGCCGATCATGAAGTCCGGCTTGTTGGTGAACACCAGCGAGCGCATGTGCCAAAGGTCGCGGCCGATGTGGACTTCGCAGCCGGCGCCGAACGGCGAGGCTTTCAGCAGCCCTTCCACTTCCTTTTTCCAGCGCTTGTTGGCGTGGTGGCAAAGGATGTGCGTCGGCTCCGCGCCCACTTCCAGCAGGAACTTGGTCAGGCCCAGCACGAAGTCGGCGTCGCCCCAAATGGCAAACTTCTTGCCGTGCAGCCACGCATGCGAGTCGGTGATCATGTCCACCAGCCGGCCGCGCTCGATTTCCAGCGAGGCCGGGATTGCCTTGCCGGTGATTTCGGAGACTTTCATCAAGAAGGCGTCCGTCCATTCCAAGCCCATCGGGATGTTCAGCTTGGGGACATCATGGTGCCAAGTGCCTTCGACGTATTTCTTGGTCTTTTCCAACTGCCAAGGCTGCAACAGGATGGTGTCGAACGCATTCGGCGCGTCTTTCATCTCGTCCTGCGTGGTGCCGCCAGAGTACATGCGGAATTGGCCGTCGGCGGGGGTGTCCAGCACTTCGGTCGGGTCGGACAGCAAAGTGTGCGCGACGCCCATTTCGTTGAGCATGCGGTGGATGACGCGGAAGTTGCCGAGGTAAGTCTCGAAGCCCGGGATCAGGTTCAGCTTGCCGTTGGAGCCGACAACTTTGTCGGCCATGTGGTTCAAGGTGAAGAAGCGCGCGATGCCTTCAAACATATTGTCCCAGCCGGTGGTGTGGCTGCCGACGAAGCTCGGCGTGTGCGCAAACGGCGTCGGGAACTCCTGCTCGATGTGGCCTTCCTTCTTGGCGTTGTTGATGAAGGCGTTCAAATCGTCGCCGATGACTTCCGCCATACAGGTGGTGGATACCGCGATCATGTCGGGCTTGTACAACGCCTTGGCGTTTTCCAGGCCGTCGAACATGTTCTTTTGACCGCCGAACACCGCCGCGTCTTCGGTCATGGAATCCGACACACAGGCAATCGGTTCTTTGAAATGGCGGTTGAAATAGGTGCGGAAGTAGGCGACGCAGCCTTGCGATCCATGCACATACGGCAGGGTCTTCTCGAAGCCCAGCGCACACAGCACAGCGCCTAGGGGCTGGCAAGCTTTCGCCGGGTTGATGGTGAGGGCTTCGCGGGCGAAGTTCAACTCTTGGTATTCCTTGGAGGTCGTCCATTGGAACACTTCGTCGATCTTCTCCTGCGGGTGCATTTCCTCGTACAGTTCGCGCTTGCGGGCCAGGTTGTCCTTGTATTCGTCGTCGCGGAACAAGGGATAGCTGGGTTTGATTTTTTCTACTGTTTGGCTCATGGTTTCCTCCTAGCCCGCCACTAATCTGTGGACAGGGGCTATGGTTTGGTAAGTTTGGATC
>JBJSYU010000204.1:0-5242 GCA_046089945.1 Candidatus Methylumidiphilus sp. | reverse complement strand
GGCCGGCAGGGATGCCGGCGCTACGCTGGCGCGGCGTCTGGCAAGCGCCGGGAAATATTGCTACAGTCCGCCCGCCCCCCAAAAACCAACCCCCCGGAGGAACCCCGTAATGAAGCCTGCAAACCTGCGCGTGGCGGCCTGTGTGCTGGCGCTTTTGGCTGGGGCGGCTTTGCCGCCCAATCCTGCCGCAGACGAACGCGGCATGGCGCGGATCAACGACGCAACCGAGCGCCGCGTTGCGCTGGTGATCGGCAACAGCGGCTACCGCCACGCCCAGCGCCTCGACAACGCCGACAACGACGCCCAACTGATTGCCAAGACCTTGCAAAACCTGGGCTTTGCACTGGTCGGCGGCAAGGCGCTGCTCGACCTCGACAAGTCGGCGATGGATCAGGCGGTGCAGGCGTTTGGCAGCGACTTGCGGCCGGACAGCGTGGCTTTGTTTTATTACGCCGGGCATGGCAACCAAATCGGCAACGCCAATTATCTGCTGCCGGTGGACGCCAATCCGTTCAAGCCCTCCGACTTCGATTTCCAGACCTTGGAAGCGACCAAGGTGCTGAAACAGATGCAAGACGCCGGCACCCGGCTGAACATCGTCATCCTCGACGCCTGCCGCACCAACCCATTCGGCGGGCGCGGCCTGCTGCGCGCCGGCGAGGCCGGCTTGGCGCAGATGGAACCGCCGGCCGGCACCTTGATCGCCTATGCCGCCGGCGTCGGCAAAGCCGCCCAAGACGGCCCGGCCGGCGGCAACAGCCCGTACACCCGCGCCTTGGCGCAGGCCATGCGGCAAAGCGGCTTGACGCTGTGGGAAACCTTCAACGCGGTCGGGCTGGAGGTCAAGCAAGGCACGGACGGGGTGCAAACGCCGTGGATTTCCAACGAACCGATCCAGGGGAGTTTTTGCTTTGCCGGCTGCGCGGCGGGCGGGGAGTCGGCGACCGAGCGGCAATTGCGTGAGCGCATCCGCCAACTTGAGGCGGCGCAGACGGTGCCGCCTGCACCGCCCGTCGTGCCGGTGGTGAAACCGCCGCCCCAGCCCCAGCCCTCCAAACCCGACTTCGGCATCGTCATGCTGCGGCTGTCCGGCGGCACGTTGCAAATGGGCTGCGGGCCGAACGAGGCGGGCTGCGACAACGACGAAAAGCCCCGCCACGCCGTCCGCGTGCCGGCTTTTGCGCTGGGCAAGACCGAAGTCACGCAAGGGCAGTGGAAAGCGGTGATGGGTTCCAACCCATCGAACTTTAAAAACTGCGGCGACAACTGCCCGGTGGAAAACGTGTCTTGGAATGACGTGCAAACCTTCATCGCCAAGCTAAACGCGCAAACGGCGGACGGCTACCGCCTGCCCAGCGAAGCCGAATGGGAATACGCCGCCCGCGCCGGCACCACCACGGCATTCTCCACTGGCGACTGTATCAGCACCACGCAGGCCAACTATGACGGCACAAGCGACTACAACGGCTGCGGCGCGAAGACCGGCGTTTATTTGGAAAAAACCCAGCCGGTCGGCAGCTACCCGGCCAACCCTTGGGGCTTGCATGACATGCACGGCAATGTCCGGGAATGGGTGCAAGACTGCTGGCACGACAGTTACCAAGGGGTGCCGACTGACGGCAGCGCTTGGGATGGTGGCGCGGACTGTGCTGACAGCAGGCGGGTTTTGCGCGGCGGCTCTTGGTACGGCTATCCGCGGTACCTCCGCTCCGCCAACCGCGACAGGATCGACACCGGCGACCGCGACTACTATGTCGGTTTCCGGCTTGCCAGGACGCTTACCCCTTAAATCTTTACTTCTTTACCTCTTAAAAATCTTTAAATGCTCTTTTCGATTTTTTTTTTGAGGGGGTCGAAGCGTGGCGGGCGCGAGGCGCGGCGCGTGGCTTGTAGGAGCGGCCTTTAGGCCGCGACTGTCGCGGGCTAAAGCCCGCTCCTACGGCGGCATCGCAGGTTTTTGATCGTTCCCGCGCTCCGCGTCACTGCCATTTTTCTGGTTCACAAGCTCCGCTTGGGAACCCAGTGCGGGAAGCTCTGCTTCCCGAAACCTCGCCGCATAGCCGTAACCGCACCGGGAAGCAGGAGCTTCCAAGACGGCATTCCCAAGCGGAGCTTGGGAACGAGGAAAACGAGGAAAAGGATGCCGGCGCTGCGACGCTTTCCACCCATCCTCTAGCGAGTATCCATGACTGAAACCCTATTAAAACTCCGCCAAGCCGGCGAGGCGGTGTTGCGTGTGCCGGCGCGGGCCTTGCGCTTGGATGAAATCTTAAGCGCGGATATCCAAACCCTAATCAAAGCCATGCATGAAACTTTGCGCGATGCGCCGGGGGTGGGTTTGGCGGCGCCGCAAGTGGGGTTTGATGTGCAATTGGCGATTATTGAAGACCGCGCCGAATACCAGCAGGCGATACCCGCCGAACAACTGGCCGAGCGCGGGCGGGTGCCGGTGCCATTTCAGGTCATCATCAATCCCGTGCTGACGATTATCGACCCAACGCCGCAGGTGTTTTTCGAGGGCTGTTTGAGTATTGCCGGGTTTACCGCGCTAGTGCCGCGCGCATCGAAAGTCCGCGTCGAGGCGTTGGACGCGCAGGGCGAATCGCAAGTATTCGAGGCCGAGGGTTGGCTGGCGCGGATTTGCCAGCACGAACTCGACCATTTGCACGGGCGGCTGTATGTGGATGTGATGTGGCCGCGTTCGTTTATGACCAGCGCGAACCATGCGAAACATTGGCAGCATCAGCCGGTTTGTGCGGTTTGCGCGGCTTTGGGTTTGGTTTAAACAAACCCCTCTCCCCACGGGGAGAGGGGCGTTTATGGTGGTTTATTCCGCATCGCGGCGATGTTGGCCGGGGTGGCAGGATTGCGGCTGACCGGCTTTCCCGCCGATCAGGCCGCAGGTTCCCTCACAACGACTGCAAAAACGCCAACAACTTATTCCGCGCATCCGGCGGCAGGCCGGCGAAGCGCTGGGCGGCGGCTTGCGCTTCGCCGCGATGGCGGTTGACCGCATCGGTCAGCGTCAACGCGCTGCCGTCGTGCAGCAGCCGGCTGTGCGCGCGCAAGCCCCACAAGGGCATGGTGCGGACTTTGTTGCGCGTGGTGGGCGGGCCGTTTTGCACGATGCCGTCGCCGGTGCCGACATCGTGCAGCAAAAAGTCGCTGTACGGGTGGATGGTTTTATTGCCTAAGGCCGCCGGCACGACGAAGGTGCCGCCATTGATGGCGGTGCCGGCCGGGGCGGTGACGATGGCCGGCACATGGCAGACATTGCAGCCGATTTGGCTGAACACGCGCTCGCCCTGCTGCGCGGCGGCGCTTGCCGCCCGCGTGGCGTCGCGGGGCGGGGCTTTGCTGGCGCGCATGAACACGGTCAGCGCCTCGATATCATCGCCCGGATCTTCCGGGTCGGCCACGCTGTCAAACGCCGCCACGGAGCGGCCGTTCGCGGTGTTTTCCGTCGGCACCAGGGGATTGGTGATGCCAACTTCGTTGCGGTAGGCATCGCCGGAAAACGACAGCAGGCTGGCATGCTGGTCTTTCCAGCCAAACCGCCCGACGCGCTGCGCCCCCGGCGCTTCCAACACATCCACCAGCACCGCCTCGCCGCGCACCGCCCCGCCGCTCTGCCCCGGCTGGTTCTGCGCGATTTGCAGCAAGGTGTCGTCGGCTATCGCCTCGACATAGCCGTCGCCTAGCGTGTTCAGCGACATCCGCAACGTGCGGACATTCGCCTGGTTCGGCACTTGCGGCTGAATCGCCGCATCGATGGCGCGATCCGGCACCAGCGAGCCGCCGGGCAGATCGATGAAGCGGCGGCCGTCGAAGATGCCCGCCCGCACCACGGTCACTTGGCTGCCGCTGCCGGTCACCGGGCTTTGATGGCACTCGGCGCAGGATTGCGCGTTGTACACCGGCCCCAGGCCGTCGGCTATCGTGTCGCGGCCTTCATAGGCTTCCAGAGCATGGTTAAATTCGGCCTGCGTCACCATGCCGTTGCTCAAAAGATCAAAGCCGGTGGGCGCTTCGTCGGCAAAGCTGGTCGGCGCGAACGCGCAGGCCAGCAACGCCAGCGGCCAGCGGGCGCGCCGGTTTGGCAAAACATTGGGTTGAATCTGCATCGGGTTTCTCCTGTGTTCATTAAAAAAAAGCGCTGAATAAGTCCCCTCTCCCGGTGGGGAGAGGGTTAGGGTGAGGGGCAAATCATGGATTTTTAAGACCCTCACCCCAACCCTCCCCCTGCGAGGGGGAGGGAGCAAAGACTTAACTCAGAGCTTCCCTAAAGGTTGTCGTCGTGGATGCGGCAACAGCGCCGCTTATTCGCCCGACCCGCCGCTTGGCGGGCTGGGCGGATTGGGTGGCCGGGCGGGGCGCAGCACTAGCCGCGCCGCCGCTTCCATTTCGCAGGTGCCTTGAATCGTCTCGCCGCGCGGGCCTTGCATCTGCGCCGTGCTGCCCGCCGCCTTGCCGACGCAGGCTTGATAAGCTTCCGGCGGCGGGCCGCGCCGCGCCCCGCCCGGCGGATGGTCGGGCCGCAGCACCAATTTGCCGTTGCCGTCGTTGAGGCAAACGCCTGCGACTTTGTCGCCACGCGGGCTGGTGAACTCGGCCCGCGCATTCACCGCTTTGCCTTCACACGCTTTGAACGCTTCCGGCGGCGGGCCGCAGTGATGCGGCGGCGGGCCTTCGGCCTCGGCTTCGGCCCATGCGCCGAAGGCCAGACAGGCCAGCAGCAGGGCTAGGGCGGTTTGGGGAATGGCGGCGTACATGGGGGGAACCTCCAAAGATATTTAGAATTGAAAAAGGCCGGCAGGATGCCGGCGCTACGTTGGCCGGCAGGAATGTCGGCGCTTCTTCGGCGCTTCTTCGGCGCTTCGTCGATCAGCAAACCCGCCTTTGGGCAACGTCGGTTAGCAATAGTCTACGCATCAAACATGGCGCGACAGCCCGCCCGCAGATTACGCTTTTGTAATGGGCAGGCCGGCGGGCTTGGTCTATGCTGGCGGCAACGAGGGGGGCTTGATGAACATATTGCTGGTCGAGGACGAGAAGAAAATCGTCGATTTTGTCTGTAGCGGCTTCCGCGAGCAGGGCTTCACGGTGGATCACAGCGCGGACGGCAACGACGGCTACGCCAAGGCGCAGGCGCATGATTACGATGTGATTGTGTTGGACATCATGCTGCCGGGCCGCGACGGGCTGTCGATTTTGAAGGGGCTGCGCAAGGCCGGCAAAACCA
>JBJSYU010000203.1:0-5948 GCA_046089945.1 Candidatus Methylumidiphilus sp. | reverse complement strand
GCCCCTCACCCTAACCCTCTGGGAACTTGCTCAGAGCCTCTTTAAGCGGGCGTTAAGGCAAGCGCCGCATCCTATGCCCCAGTTTTCAACTCAACCCGAACAGGAAAACGCCATGCGCAAACTTATCTTGACCTTATCTGCCGTGCTGATTAGCGCGTTGATGCTCAGCGCCTGCGCCGGCCCCGGTTACTCCCGCTACGGCTACGCCGGCGGCTTCCCCCATCAAAACGCCCTAGTCGGCACCGCGCTGGGCGCGACCGGCGGCGCTTTGCTGGGCGGGGCGGTCACACAAGACAGCGACGGTGCCGTGGTCGGTGGATTGCTCGGCGGCGCGGCCGGCGGCTTGTTCGGCAATTCGATGGATCGCAACCGCAGGCCAGTGCCATATCCCAGCTATCAGCCGTATTATCGCCCAGCCCCGCAACCCTATTATGGCGGTGGCTACGGCCACCGCCATCATCATGGATACCACCACGGCTACGATGACTAACCGGCACCCGCCTAACTATTGCAATATCGGCTTGTATTTGGACACGGTGGACAGTCGAGCCGGGCGCATATGTGTCCGCTCGATTAGCCAAGCTTCAGCGTGTTGCTAGGCCACCCGATCCCCAACCTAGCGCCGCGAAACCCCAGTCTTCACCGCCGCATCTTCAACCGCCTTGGCGACGGCCGGGACGACGCGCTTGTCGAATACTGACGGGATAATGTATTCCGGGTGGCGCTCATCGTCGGAGATAATGTCGGCAATGGCATACGCCGCCGCCATTTTCATTTCCTCGTTGATGCGTGTGGCGCGGCAGGCCAACGCGCCTTTGAACATGCCGGGGAAACACAGGACGTTATTGATCTGGTTTGGGTAATCGGAGCGCCCGGTGGCCATCACGGCGACATACGGCGCGGCGGTTTCCGGCATGATTTCCGGCGTCGGATTGGCCATTGCGAACACGATGGGATGCGCCGCCATGGTCTGCACATCGTCGGCGCTTAATATGCCGGCCACCGACAAGCCCAAAAACACATCGGCGCCGCGGATAATGTCGTGGACGCTGCCCTGCTCGCCGTTTGGGTTGGTGTGGGTGGCGTACCATTCCTTCATGCTGTTCATATGCCCGGTGCGGCCGGCGTAGATTGCGCCTTGGGTGTCGCAGCCGACGACATTGCGCACGCCCGCCGCCATCATCATTTTCGTGCAGGCCACGCCGGCCGCGCCGACGCCGTTGACCACGACTTTCAAGTCCGCCATGTTTTTGCCGACCACTTTCACGGCGTTGACCAAAGCCGCCAGCACCACCACCGCCGTGCCGTGCTGGTCGTCGTGGAACACCGGGATATCCAACTCGTTTTGTAGCCGCTCTTCGATCTCGAAGCAGCGCGGGGCGGCGATGTCTTCCAGATTGATGCCGCCGAAGCCGGGCGCGATGGCTTTGACAATGCGGACGATTTCGTCGCTGTCTTTGGTGTCCAGGCACAGCGGGAAGGCGTTGACACCGGCGAACTCCTTGAACAGCATGACTTTGCCTTCCATCACCGGCATCGCCGCCGCCGGGCCGATGTCGCCTAAGCCCAGCACCGCCGTGCCGTCGCTGACCACCGCCACCATGTTCTTTTTGATGGTGAGGGTGTACGCCTTGTCCGGGGCGGCGTGGATCGCCTCGCAGACGCGGGCGACGCCGGGGGTGTAGGCCATCGACAAATCGTCGCGGTTGCGCAGCGGGGCTTTGGCGATGACCTCGATCTTGCCGCCTAGGTGCATCAGGAAGGTGCGGTCGGAGAAGTTGACGACTTCAACGCCCGGCACGGCGCGCAAGGCGTTCATGATATCTTCCTCGTGCTGCGTGGAGGAGGCGTTGATGGTGATGTCCCGCTGCACGAAGCCGCCGCCAGAGGCGACGATATCCACCGCGCCGATGTCGCCGCCGGCTTTGCCGATGGCGGTGGTCGCCGCGCCTAGGGTGCCAATTTTGTTGGACAGTTTAAGGCGCAGGGTGAAGCTGTAGCTGGCACTGGGTTTCTTGGTCATAGGTTTATTCAGGCTTGGTTTGAGTGCGGGAATTTTGGCATGGAAACCGGTGCCGTGTGGTGACAGCGCCGGTTGTTAGTGAATATCCGAAAAGTCTTTGCCCCCGCCTCCACGCAGGGGAAGGACTGGGGTGAGGGTCTTAAAGTCCGGTTGCCGCCCCTCGCCCCGACGGGGCGAGGGGACTAGGCTTGAGGGGTTTACGCGACAGCGCGGCGGGCGGTTTGCTGGTCGGCGGTGCGCAGCGATTCTGGCGCGACCGAGGGGTCGGTGCCTAGCGTGCCGACGAGTGCGTCCAGATATTCGGCGCTGCTGACATAAGCCAGGGTTTTGCGCGCCTGTTCCAAGCGCTTCGCCATATTGAGTTCGTCCGTCCAATGCGAATCGCCGCGCTTGCGCAGGAACGCCTCCAAATACGCGCCATGCCGCCGCCACAACTCCATTTCCAGCCGCTGCCGGGTCAGCAGGCGCTCCCGATACCAGTCCGAGGCCAGCAGCGCGTCGCGGTCGAACAAGGCGCGGATGTCGGGATGATGGGCGTCTTTGCTTTGCCAGTGGCCGGCCGCCATGCAGTGCAGCAGCGCGAACAGCGGCGGGCAGGCGTCGTCAATGCTGCCGTCGTCCAAATAGCGCTGGGCGACTTTGCGCTGGGTTTCGACAATATTGTCGATGCCATCGACATAGGCGGCGAGGTCTTGCGTCTCCGGCTTCAACAGCGCCTCGTTGATCGCCGCCGCCGGGCTGTCGAACACCTTGCCCATGAAGCTATGCACGAAATGGCTGGTGATGCGGTAGCCCAAGCGGCTGGCCAACACCGTGCGGCCTTCATGTTCAAAGTCGTCCAACCGTTCGAGATGGCCTCTTTCGATCAGGTAAGCCGGCTCGCGTTCGCGCTCGGCCAGCCGCGACCAGATTTCCGGGATCAGCAGGCTGATATCGTGATCGACGCGCATCTGCGGGCCGACATGGCCGGCGGCGGTGCTGAAGCCGGCATAGCCGGACAGAATGAAGCCGACCAGCGTGTTGTTGAGGTCGATGATCGGGCGCAGCGCGTTGAACGGGCCTTTGGTCAACGCTCCTTCGCTGCCGGCCCCGGTGGTGGACGGCGACTTGCCGGTCAGGCTACAGATGTAGTCCATGAACAATTCCGGCAACTCTTGGTAATGGATCGGGTTGTACACCGCCAGCGGGCGGATGCCCGCCGCCACGTCCGGCGGATTGTTGCGGCGTCCGGCCAAAATGGCGTCCACCGGATGGCACAAGGGCTTGCTGGTCGGGATGCGCCGGTACAAACGCATGCCCATTTCGGCGACATGCGCCTTGAAGCCGTCTTCCAGATCGTCGCGCAATTGCAGATAGCGCGGGTTTTTGCTGGGCTTGCCGCCGACTAGGCGCGGGTGCGCCGAAGACACGGTGTAGGCGCTGTCTTGGGCGACGGCGCGGTGCAGCAGGTCTTTCATCGGCTGGGTGTATTGCTCGAAGCCGATGACATCCTGCACGATGGCGCGGACGTGGTCTTGATCCAGCGGTTCAAAGTTGGAGATGAAATTGCCGACGCCGGCCAGATCCTTCTCGGTCTGCGGATCGAGGCCGCGATGGATGGCGTCGTCCGGGCGCTGGAAAAAGCGGTATTCGCAATTTTGCGTCAGCTTGACGACGGGGCGGGGCAAGGGCTTGCCCAGATAGTCCAGCCATTTCGACGGCACCAGGATCGACGCGGTGATGTCGTCCTCCATCTGGATCTTTTCCGCCGGGATGAAATCCTGGCGCAGCTTGAACACACGCCACGCGCCGTTGGCCTCGAAGCCTATGCGCAGATTGGACGCCACCAGCCGGCGGTCGCCGATTTTCAACTCGTGGCCGTGATGGCCGTTGACATAGTCCACGCTGAAATGGCTGCGCCAGTCCTCGCCCCACTCGTTGCGGTAAAAGCGCTTGATTAAAAACACCAAGGATTTTATGCGGTTGGGGATGGACGCCACCCAGGCGTTGTATTCCGGGGTGTTGTTGCGCGAGGGGCTGAGCAGCTTGATGACCGAGCCTAGGCTGCGCTGCGGGCCTAAGATCGGGCGGCTGGCATGGCCTGCCTCGCGCAATTCCGGCAGCACGCGGTCGGTGTAGTCGCGCTTAAAAATCGCCTCGACCTGATCCAAGTCCTGCTCGACATCGGCGACGAACACCGGCCCGAACAGAATCGCCGAGTCGATGGCCTTGGAGATTTCCGACTTGCCGCCGCCGGAGACGGTGCAGGGCTTGTGGCAGAACGTGCCTTCGGCGTCGGTGCCAATCAGTCGCCACGACGGCCCGCCGGGGAATTTCTGCATGAACACCTTGTAGCCGGAGGGGTGCATGTACACCTTGTCCGGCTGCAACGGAATCGTGAAGCGCTTGCCGTCCCGCGTCCACGCCACAGTCTGCGTCGGCAGATCCATGCGGGCGTTCTCCGGGATGTACACCAGCCCCGGATAGCGCCGATCCACCGCATAGCCGGCCGGGCGCAGTTCCATGACCTCGCCGAACAGCGCGGCGGCTTCGTCGAGGCGGTGGCCGTCGTTTTGGAAGCGGCTGTCGGCGCCGAACTCCTCGCCGTGGTTGTGGCGCGGGAAGGTCAACGCCCCGCCGGCGTGTTCCTCTTCGGCCAAGCCATACAGGTTGGCGGCGAAGCTGATTTGCGTCTTCACCTCTTTTTTGCAGTAGCCGAAATAATTGTCCGCAAGGATCGTGACGATGACGCCGGTGGCATCGCGGGCGGTGATCTTAAACGGCTGGCCACCGTTGTAACGCTCCGACTCCTCGGCCCAGCACATGCCGTCGGCCTGCTGGCGGGGGCTGGCCTGCGAGACATGCGGCAGGCCGAGTTCTTTTTTGGTCAGATCGATCAAATGCGGGGCCAAAATCACGCAGCCGGTGTGGCCCGTCCAATGTTCAATGTCCAGCGCGGCATCGTTGATGGGCAGATAGGGGTTGCCGGCGTTGCCGAAAATGCTCTCGACGAAATCCAGGTTGGACACCAGACTGCCCGGCGCGAAAAAGCGGATTTCCATGGATTTGCGGCTGATGAAGCCGGGCGCCTCCGGGCAGACCACCGGGCGCAGCAGCAAGGACACAAACACCTCGGCCTCATGCGCTTGGCCGTGCGTGAACGGCAGGCACAGCAACTCTTTTGGCGGATTCAAAGCCGAGCGCAGCAGCCGGGCAAACACCGTCTTCGGCACCGCTTTTTTGTCGCCGGGAATCGGGAAGCCGCCTTCGGCGATGTGGAAACTGCCCTCCGTGGTGCGCCGGTCGTTCAGGGGATTGTGCAAAATGCCCTGGGTGACGCGGTAGCTTTTCAAATATTTTGAATCGTGGGCGTCGGCGTCCGGCGGCAGCGACAATTCGCGGGCCAAGCCGTGGCGGTGCAGCACCAGGCTGGACGAGGGCAGGCGCGGCGTCAAAAACGGCTCGGCGCCTTCCAAATATTGATCCAAGAAGGCTTGGATGCGCAGATCCGCCGGACAGAGGTATTCCACCAACAAATGCGACTTCTCGCGGTAGGACTCCAACAAATCCCGCGTCGTGGCGATGAAATGGCCGGTGTCCACCGCCTCGCAGACCGGCTGCCCGGCCGCCGCCAACAGCAGGTTGATGTGCAAATGGCGCTGGCGCAAGCCGTCGCCGACGGAGGTGTTGGCGGGCGCTAGGCCGAGAGTGGTTTCGTTGTCCATGCAATGAGTACCTGGAATTGTCAAAAAAGATGGCCCAGAAGCAGAAAGTCCGGGGATAGTGGCTTAACGTCCGGCGGATCGGACGTGGCGCGTTTGGGCGGGTCAAATAATGCTTGTCGATTTTTTAAGCATTATTAAGGCCAACTGCGGCATCGCGCCGGGTGGGCATTCAGGGACACCGGCCAACAGCCCCGCGCACGGGCGGGCCACCCAAAGGCATT
>JBJSYU010000202.1:0-3372 GCA_046089945.1 Candidatus Methylumidiphilus sp. | reverse complement strand
CCGCGCCGGTCGATTTTTTTTGAGCGCCGACACGCCGCGTTTCCTGTTGATTTTCCGCGTTTTTGCCGTCCCGCGCCCGCTCCGGCGCAAATTCCGCTTGACTCGCCGCAAACCCGCGCCAGACCCGGCGAAAGGGCGCTTTTGCACACCTTATCCACAGGCTGTCAACAGGTTTGCATACAGCATATTGTGCTTGACCTAAAAACAAACCACAGTCTATAGTGCTGCCACTCAAAAAAACCATCCGCCCACCCCCGCCCGACAGGAGCTTGACAATGGCCGCAGAATCCGTCGCACGTGCCGTCGCCGACGCGCACACCCCTGATCCCACCCCGGTCGAAATCCGCCCCTACGCCCCCGGCGAAGTGCGGGTCATCCGCCGCAATGGCAAAGTCACCCGCTTTGACGCCTCGAAGATCAACGTCGCCATCACCAAGGCGTTTTTGGCGGTGGAAGGCAGCTCGGCAGCGGCCAGCCGGCGCATCCATGAAACCGTGGAAGGCTTGACCGACCAGGTCGTCCGCGCCCTGTTCCGCCGCCTGCCGTCCGGCGGCACCATCCACATCGAAGACATCCAAGACCAGGTCGAACTGGCGCTAATGCGCTCGGAACACCAAAAAGTCGCCCGCGCCTATGTGCTGTACCGCGAGGAACATGCCCGGCTGCGCGCCGAAAAGGCGAAAGACAGCGCCGCGCCCGCCGCCGACGCCGTGCATGTCACGCTGGCCGACGGCAGTCGCCGCCCCTTGGACGAGGCGCGGCTGCGCAAAGTCGTCTCCGAGGCTTGCGCCGGGCTGGCGAACGTCGATGGCGGCTGGATTTTGGAGGAAACCCGCCGCAACCTGTTTGACGGTGTGCCGGAAAAAGATGTCGCCCCGGCGCTGGTCATGGTCGCCCGCACCCGCATCGAGCAAGAGCCAAACTATTCGCAAGTCGCCGCCCGCCTGCTGCTCGACAACCTACGCCGCGAGGCGCTGGCCTTCCTGGGCAACGGCCAGCCTTCGGCGGTGCAGGCGGAAATGGCCGAGCGCTACCCGGAGTATTTCGCCGACTATGTCAAGCGCGGCGTGGAACTGGAATTGCTGTCGCCGGAACTGACCCGCTTCGACTTGGATAGGCTGGGTGCGGCCCTGCAACCTGAACGCGATTTGCAGTTTACCTACCTTGGCCTGCAAACCCTCTACGACCGCTATTTCATCCACAGCAAAGGCCAACGCTTTGAGCTGCCGCAGGCGTTTTTCATGCGCGTGGCGATGGGCTTGGCGATGGCCGAAATCGACCGCGAAGACAAAGCCATCGAGTTTTACCGGCTGCTGTCCTCGTTCGACTTCATGTCCTCGACGCCGACATTATTCAACGCCGGCACTTTGCGCCCGCAATTGTCCTCCTGTTATCTAACCACCGTGCCAGACGATTTGGACGGCATTTACAGCGCCATCAAAGACAATGCCTTATTGTCGAAATACGCCGGCGGCTTGGGCAATGACTGGACACGGGTTCGCGGTTTAGGCGCGTATATCAAAGGCACCAATGGCAAATCGCAGGGGGTTATTCCTTTCCTGAAAGTGGCGAATGATACGGCGGTGGCAGTCAACCAATGTTTTGCGCCGGATACCTCCATCTATACGGCTGATGGCGTCAAAGCCATCCGCAATGTCAAACCCGGCGATTTGGTGTTAGGCATTAGCGGCACCTACCGCGAAGTGACCGACGCCATGGTCTACAACCAAACTGACCCTATGGTCGCCATCGATGTCAAGGACAGCGTCACGCCGCTGTCGGTCACGGCGGGCCACCCGTTTTGGGCGATACGCGGCGTGCCGATGGAGCAGGCGTGCGAGCGCACTTTGCGCTGGCTGGACAAACATAAAGTGCAGCCGCAATGGGTCGAAGCCGACCAACTACGCCGGGGCGACTATATGGCCCAAGTCATTCCCACCGAAACTATCCCAGTGGCAGACTTCACGACCGAAGACGCCCGGCTTTACGGCATATTGCTTGGCGACGGGCATATGTCCAAAGATGGCGGGCAGTGGGGCGTGTCCGGCAACCCGCAGAAAGACGCGCACATGGATTTTGTCCGCGCTTATTTGGCGGAGCGGGGCGTGCATTTCTGGGAAACGGGGCGCGGCGAAAACTACGGCCAGATTCATTGGTCTGCCGGGCGCGGCGCGGTGCGCGATGGCACCACCGGACGTATTGCCGGCCCCGGCGCCCCAGCGCTGCCGTTCACCTATCAAGACCTTTACGACAGCGAACACCGCAAGCGCATCAGCCGCCGCTTTAGCCACCTGCCGCCTGCGCAGACTTTGGCCTTAATCCACGGCTTGCTGGAAACCGACGGTGGCATTAGTCGCGGCAAGGAAATCTATTTCACCAACACCTCAGCGCCGTTGATTGAAGGTTTGCGCTATCAACTGCTGCGCTTAGGTGTGCCTGCCGCCGGCCAATACCGCGAGCGTGACAACAGCCACACCGCGCGCCGCGACGACGGCACGGAAATCCGCTTTGAGGGCATCAGCAAAGCTTATGATCTGCGTATTCCCGCCGTGCCTGAAATCGCCAATCTGGTGGGTTGTAAACCCCTAAGCAAGCGCAATTGGATTACTTACCAAGGCTGCATATTCAGCCGCATCCGCTCGGTCAAGCCGATAGCGGTGCAGCCTTTTGTGTTCGACTTGAAAGTCGAAGGCGACGAATCCTATATGACCAACGCCGCGCTGGCTCACAATGGCGGAAAAAGACTCGGGGCGGTGTGTGCCTATCTTGAGACGTGGCATATTGATATCGAGGAGTTTATCGAACTGCGCAAAAATACCGGCGATGACCGCAGGCGCACCCACGACATGAACACCGCCAACTGGATTCCCGACCTGTTTATGAAGCGTGTCGCCGAAGAAGGGCAGTGGACATTGTTCTCGCCCAACGACACCGCCGACTTGCACGACTTGACCGGCGCGGCGTTTGAGAAAGCCTATTTGGCTTACGAGGAAAAAGTGGATCGGGGCGAGATTGCCTTATACAAGCGCATACCGGCATTGAGCCTATGGCGGAAAATGCTATCGATGCTGTTTGAAACTGGCCATCCGTGGAGTACTTTCAAAGACCCTTGCAACCTGCGTTCGCCGCAGCAGCATGTGGGTGTGGTGCATAGTTCTAATTTATGTACGGAAATTACCCTGAATACCACCGACAATGAAATCGCGGTATGCAATCTAGGTTCGGTCAACCTTGCCGCCCATGTCACCGAGGCGGGGGAATTGGATACCGCCAAGCTGGAGCAAACGGTTGCGACGGCGATGCGCATGTTGGACAATGTCATCGACATTAACTATTACAGTGTGCCGCAGGCGCGCCGTTCCAACCTGCGCC
>JBJSYU010000201.1:0-4121 GCA_046089945.1 Candidatus Methylumidiphilus sp. | reverse complement strand
CAAGACCAACTTCGCCATGCTGGTGCCGCCGGAAGGCTTCGCCGGCTGGAAAATCACCACCATCGGCGACGATATCGCCTGGATCAAGCCGGGCGCGGACGGGCGTTTCTACGCCATCAACCCGGAGGCCGGGTTGTTCGGCGTCGCCCCCGGCACCTCGGAAAAATCCAACCCCAACGCCATGGCCAGCCTGCGCGCCAACTGCATCTTCACCAATGTCGCGCTGACCGAAGACGGCGACGTGTGGTGGGAGGGCATGAGCAAAATTCCGCCGGAGCGCCTGACCGACTGGCAAGGCAAGCCGTGGACGCCGCCCATCGCCAAAGAGACCGGCGCCAAAGCCGCCCACGCCAACGCCCGCTTCACCGCCGCGATCAGCCAATGCCCGTCGCTGGACCCGGCCTGGGAAGACCCGCAGGGCGTGCCGATAGCCGCGTTCGTGTTCGGTGGGCGGCGTTCGACGACGGTGCCGCTGGTGTTTGAGGCGTTCAATTGGAATTACGGCGTCTATGCCGCCGCGACCATGGGTTCGGAGACCACGGCGGCGGCGTTCGGCAAGCTCGGCGAAGTGCGCCGCGACCCGATGGGCATGCTGCCGTTTTGCGGCTACCACATTGGCGATTATTTCAACCACTGGCTGCAAATGGGCCATGTCATCGACAACCCGCCGCCGATTTTCTGCGTGAACTGGTTCCGCCTCGACGCCGAGGGCAATTTCCTATGGCCGGGCTTCGGCGAGAACATGCGCGTGTTGAAATGGATGGTGGACCGCGTCCACAGCCGCGTCGGCGCACAGCAGACCGCGCTGGGCTGGATGCCGCGCTACGAAGATTTGGACTGGAACGGCCTGCCTGATGTCAGCCGCGAGCAGTTCCAGGCGCTGATGCATGTGGACACCGACATGTGGCAGCAGGAGTTTGAACTGCACGGCGAACTGTTCGGCCGGCTCAAGGAGCGTCTGCCTAAGGAACTGGTGCTAAAGCGCGAGTTGTTCAAAATGAGCCTGTGGCGTTGAACGGATTTTGCTCCGCGCTGTTGTTAAACCCATAAAGCCTTAAGCGCGGCGGGGCATCTGCCCTGCCGCCTCTAGTTTACGCCACAGGGACGTCGGCTGAAATTGTATACCTCCAAGGCTGGCAAGCCCAGCCACTGATTTCCCCCGTTCATTCAAACAATAACCTTTAGCGAGGCACTGCCCATGGCCAAAGACACCATTACCGTCACCGACAACCGCACGGGAGTAACGGCGGAGTTTCCAATACTCGAAGGCACGTTGGGCCAAGCGACTGTCGATATCACCGGATTAAACTCAAAATTGGGGTATCTAAGCTACGACCCTGGTTTTGTGTCCACCGCCAGTTGCCAAAGCGCGTTGACCTATATCGACGGCGACGAAGGGATATTGCTGCACTGTGGCTATCCCATCGAACAACTCGCCGAGCGCGGCACGTTTCTGGAAACCGCCTATCTGTTGATTAACCGCGAATTGCCGACCAAGCATCAATTAGACGATTTCAACGCCGAAATCGCCGGCCATGCGATGATCCATGAGGCGCTGCGGCATTTCTTCGGCGGTTTCCATTATGACGCGCACCCGATGGCGATGATGGTCGGCGTGGTCGGCTCGCTGTCGGCCTTTTACCATGGCGAACTGGACATGAAGCTGCACGACCATCGGCGCACCTCCGCGCTGCGCATGCTGGCGAAAATGCCGACCATCGCCGCCGCCTGTTACCGCCATTCCATCGGCATGCCGTTTGTCTATCCGCGTGGCGACCGCAGTTATTGCGAGAATTTCCTGAACATGATGTTTTCGGTGCCGGGGCAGAATTACCCGCCCGACCCGATAGCGGCGAAGGTGTTGAATCTGTTGTTCATCCTGCATGCCGACCACGAGCAAAACGCCAGCACCTCGACCGTCAGGCTGGCCAGCAGCACCGGCGCAAACCCCTATGCCTGCGTCGCCGCCGGCATCGCGGCTTTGTGGGGGCCGGCCCATGGCGGCGCGAATGAGGCGGTAATTAAGATGTTGGAGGAAATCGGCGACGCCAGCCGTATTCCGCAGTTTGTCGCCCGCGCCAAAGACAAGAACGATCCGTTCAAGCTGATGGGTTTCGGCCACCGCGTCTACAAGAATTTCGACCCGCGCGCCACGATTATCCGCAAAGCCTGTTATGCGGTATTGGAAAAGCTGTCGTTCAACGACCCGCTGTTTAATTTGGCGCTGGAATTGGAGGAGATTGCGTTGAAGGATCAGTATTTCATCGAGCGCAAGCTTTACCCGAACGTGGACTTTTATTCCGGCATCATTTACAAGGCGCTGGGCATTCCAGTGAATATGTTTACGGTGATGTTCGCCATCGCCCGCACCGCCGGCTGGGTGGCGCACTGGCTGGAAATGAAAGACGACCCGGTGCAGCGCATTGCCCGGCCCCGGCAGTTGTATGTGGGCGTGCCCAGGCGCGAATATGTGCCGGTGGAGCAGCGCACTTAAATATAGCGTCGGCATCCTGCCGGCCAATGTAGCGCCGACATCCTGCCGGCCAAAGCCTAGAAATGCCTCAAACGCCGGCAAGGATGCCGGCGCCACGCAGCGCGTCGTCGCCCTCAGCCCAAATCCCCCCAAACCGCCTGCATCGCCGCCAACGCCGCCAGCGCCGCCGTCTCCGTGCGCAAAATCCGCCCCCCCAGCCGCAGCGCGACAAACCCCGCCGCCAAGGCGTCTTGCCGTTCAGCGTCAGAAAACCCGCCCTCCGGCCCCGACAACAGGCACACCGGCCCATTAGGCGGCGGCAGTTCCTGCAAACGCAAACCGCCGTGCGGATGCAGCAACAGCCGCAAGCCCGTTTGCCGGGACACCCAATCCGCCAATGGCAGCGGCGCAAACACCACAGGCACGCGGTTGCGCCCGCACTGCTCGCAGGCGCTCTCCGCCAAGCCGCGCCAATGCCGCAGCCGCTGAACCTGCCGCGCCGCATCCAACTGCACCACGCAGCGCTCGGTGAACAGCGGCGTCATCGCCGACACGCCCAACTCCACCGCCTTTTGAATCGCCCAATCCATGCGCTCGCCGCGTGAAACACCTAAGCCTAAATGCGTGTGCAAAGCCGACTCCGCCTCACGCGGGTTAAACTCGCCCAAGGCCAGACACACCGCCGCCTTGCGCACCTCCACCAGCGCGGCGGCATATTCCCCGCCCTCGCCGTTGAACACCACCAACTCCGCGCCCTGCCGCAGCCGCAGCACATCGCGCAGATAATGGGCGCTGGCCTCCTCCAGCCGCACCGTCGAACCGGCGCTTAAGGCTTGCGGCACATAACAACGGGAAACACGCATCAATTTTGCCCGCCCTCAAAAATGGCTAATCAGCCGCTCGTCCTCTTCCAGCACTTTGCTGGCCTCGCCGACCAGCAAGGCATCGGGCAAATGCGCGACTTTTTCATTCTTGCCGGTGTAAGGCAAGCTGTGCAGAAAATGCCGCATGCAATTCAGCCGGGCGCGTTTCTTGTCGTCGGCCTTAATCACCGTCCACGGCGCGTCGGCGGTGTCGGTGTGGAAAAACATCGCCTTCTTCGCCTCGGTGTAATCGTCCCAGCGATCCAGCGACTTGATATCAATCGGGCTGAGCTTCCAATGCTTCAACGGATCGTCGCGGCGCGAAATGAAGCGGCGCAACTGCTCGTCGCGGCTCACCGAAAACCAATACTTGAACAGCCTAATGTTGCTATGCACCAGCATCCTTTCAAACTCCGGCGTCTGCCGCAGAAACTCCAAATATTCCAGCGGCTTGCAAAAGCCCATCACGCGCTCCACGCCGGCGCGGTTATACCAGGAGCGGTCGAAAAACACGATTTCCCCGGCGGTCGGGAAATGCGCCACATAACGCTGGAAATACCACTGCCGCCGCTCCGCGTCGGTCGGCTTCTCCAAAGCCACCACCCGCGCGCCACGCGGGTTCAGATGCTCCATGAAACGCTTGATCGTCCCGCCCTTGCCGGCGGCGTCGCGGCCCTCAAACAACACAATGATCTTCTGCCCGCTCTCCTTGCCCCAGCTTTGCACCTTCAACAACTCGATCTGCAAATCCTTTTTCTGCCGCTCATACTCACGGCGGCGCAGGC
>JBJSYU010000200.1:0-2634 GCA_046089945.1 Candidatus Methylumidiphilus sp. | reverse complement strand
ATCGGCAGTTCGTAGTTTTTGCGGAACTGCGCCTGTTTGCCGAGATAGCCGGGGTTGAGGAAGTTGAAGATCGACCACAGGTCGAGCAGGCGGTTTTCCACCGGGGTGCCGGTCAGCGCCAACCTAAGATCCGAGGGCAGTTGCAGAATCGCCTTGGTCTGCGCGGCCAGCGGGTTTTTGATGTTTTGCGCCTCGTCCAGCACCACCCGCCGCCAGCGCCTCGCGGCCAGCAGCTTGACGTCTTTGCGCGCCAGCGCGTAGGAGGTGATGAACACGTCCAAGCCTTGGCAGCGTTCGGCGACGGCCTCCGCCGTGGCGGCGCGGGCTGTGCCGTGGTGGATGTGCGTGGTCAGGTGCGGGGCGAAGCGTTCGATTTCGCGCCGCCAGTTGCCGATCACGGAGGTCGGGGCGATCAGCAGGTTGGGCAGGCCGTCGCCTTGTTCTTTTTCCAGCACCCATTGGGCGATGACTTGCATGGTCTTGCCCAGGCCCATGTCGTCGGCCAGACAGCCGCCCAAGCCCAGTTGCGCCATGAACGCCAGCCAGCCGACGCCGCGCTTTTGGTATTCGCGCAGGCTGGCGTTGAGTTTGGGCGGGTCGGCGACGGCGGCGATTTGCCGGGGGTCGCGCAGTTTGGCCAGCATTTCGGCCCAGGCGTCTTCGGCGTCGATCTCGAACCATTCGGCGTCTTCGGCTTGGCGGCGCAGCAGTTCGCGCACGTCCAAAGTTTCGCCGGCTTCGCCCTGCTTCTGCCAAAACGCCAGCATTTCGCGCATTTGCTCACGATCCAGCGCCACCCACTGCCCGCGAAACTGCACCAGCGGCGTCTTCGCGGCGACCAGTTGCTCCCATTCCTGCGGGTTGACGGTCTCGCCGCCCAAGGTCAGTTCATATTGGTATTGCAGCAGGCCGGCTAGGCTGAGGCCGCTGTCGCTGCTGCTGGCGATGGTTTTTTTGGCTTCGGCGTTGCGCATTTTCAGCTTGGCGCGGCGACGGCCCTGCGGCGTCCACCAGGCCGGCACGGCGACGCGGAAGCCGGCGTCTTCCAACACCCAGGCGGTTTCATGCAGAAAGCCGAAGGCGTCGGCCAAATCCAACTCGATGCCGATGGGCTGGTCGGTTTCCAAGCCTTCCCACAGCGCCGGGAAAATCCGCGCCGCCTGCCCCAGTTGCAGCAGCAGGTTTTGCTCGAAGTCCGCGCCGAACGGCTGGCCGGCCGCCTGCCGCGCCTTGCCGTCCAGTTCCCAGTAATCTTCCAGCGCCAAGACTAAAGACGGATCGTCGCGGGCCGACACCTCAAACGCCAAGCCCCACACGTCCGGGGCGTGGGCACTGGCCTCGCGCAGGCGCAGGCCGAGTTGGAAGCGCAATCCCCGCGTCCCGCCGGCCAGTTTGCGCCGCCAGTCTTGCCAACTGCGGTAGAGGTCTAGGCCGTCGGCAGCGTCGGCCCGCAGGCGGAAAATGCCGTGGCGCAGCGCGTCGTCCACTAGGCTGCCGTCGATTTTTTTCTGCGCCGCCTGGGTCAGGTCGGCGCTGCGCAGGCTGCGGTGCAGCAGGACTTCGGCGCAATGGCGCAGCAGGCTTTCCGCCTCGTAGCCCATCGCGGCGCTGTCGGGCATGCGCGGCACTGCTTCGCGGATCAGCCGCTCGTAAGCCTCGGCGGCGAAATCCCAGCCGGTGTGCGCCGTCAAGCCACCTTTTTTGGGCGACGCCTCCAGACGCAGCGCGGGGACATAGGCGTCTTTGCACATCACCGCCTTCAACGACTGGCAGAACCAATGCCAAAACAAAAAATCGCCGCCGACCCGCAATTCTTGCCCCTGAAACAAGGCTTGGAAATGCAGTTCGCTGAGGCTGGCGATGGGGTGTTTCTCCAGTTGCCAACACGTTGTCTTCCAATCTTGCGGCTCCGCTTGCGCTGGCCAGTCTATGTCGCAAAACGGCGCGAGTTCCGGGCAGGGCAGCGGCGCGTCGCCGTGCGAGGGCAGGCGCAGCGGCAGTTCCACGCGCTTGCCGTTGTCGGCCACGCCTAATTCGGCCAGCAGGCCGTGCAGCTTCGCCGTTAGCAAATGGCGCGGATGTTGGCCGGCTGCTGGCTTAGCCACCGTGGCGGCGGTTTCCACCCACAGATGGAATTCACCGACTTGTTCAAAATACACGGCCGAGTCGGGCCGCCAAAACGCATGGAGGACTTTCATATTGGCTTGCATACACTATCCGGCAATAGTTCACAGGTTATCGAGATTGGGCAATAATTCACAACGTTTCCGTGAAATCCCATGGTTTAATAACGCTACGACAGATACGGAAGCACCGTCAAAATGCCGGTGCAATGCCGGTGCAATGCCGATTTTTTGAATGTGCCTTGGCTATGTAGTCGGCGTCAAATAATTATTTCAACATGCTTTTGGAATTTTACCATGTCTAGCTTAAAAACCCGCGCCTTAGTCGCAATCGGCAAAATGGCCGGCGTCCTCGCCGTCGGCTTTCTGTTCACCACCACTGCGCAGGCCGTGCCGTTCACATTCAAGCCTAGTGCGGTCGGCCTAAGCGGCAGCGATTTTAGCGCCGATGCCCTGAAAGCCACCGAAGTGTCGCACATCCTGTTTGACACAATCAATACAAGCCTGTGGA
>JBJSYU010000199.1:0-3952 GCA_046089945.1 Candidatus Methylumidiphilus sp. | reverse complement strand
GGTGGGTTTAATTGATTTATGGCATTCCTCACGGGCATCCGCAGGCCGCGCCACTCGTGGCCTGGAACAGCCTCAGGAGTATTTCGCAAACCAATTAAACCCACTTCCCTTATAGCGACTATCATTAACTGCACACAAACTTACATGGACTTTTTTATGAGTATATTAAAAATGCACTTAAAAACCCATCAACACCCTTTTATTTAGCTTGACTGAAAATCACAAAAAGCTAGGTTTTGCGGCAACTTCAACGACCTGCGTAAGTCCTAACAAATACTTTATATACAAGTTTGTATGTATCTTAAGCAATTCTGATATTTATAATCAGATCGTGTTGGATCGGTACTTGAACAGCGGCAAACGCGCACCGGAATAAAGTGTTGGTCTCTCGTAGCGCGGGCAAGCGACCGTTCCGGCTGGCGGCCACACCCGTCAGGATCGGCGGAGTCTCGCGCCCGGTGCTCCACATCATGACCAACAGCTATCCGGCTTCAACGCTTGCCATCGACTACCGAGTCCGCTTGGATCTGGTCGTGCCGGGCGAGTTTCCCGACGGCAACAAGCAGTCTGTCCGCCAAGCCATTGCCGAACAGCAAGGCGAGGCATTAAAAAAACAATGTGGTCAAGGAGGTTGGGCCGGCCATCGCCACTGGCGCGGATCAAGTCATCTTCGCCGGTGCCCGGCGGTCGCAGCAGACGCGGCTCACCAGGGCAGCGCCCCGAGTGCGCGCCATCGCCCGCGGGTGTTATCGTGGAAATTGGCATAGATGGCGCACAGTTCGGCGACGGAATCTTGCCGGGTCTGGAGCATGACGCCGTCCTTGACGAGGCGGCGATCCTTTTGCGCCAGCAGCCGCCAGGCCGCGTCCACGAAAGCCTCCTGCCCCATGTCCGGCGCCTCCGCCAGCACCAAGGCGGCAAGCGCGTCGGCGAAGCCGACGGCGACGCCGCCGCCGATGCGCGGGGCGGCGAGGAAGCTGTAGTCGCGGCAGTCCATCACGCCGACGCAGACCGCGCGGTTGAAGGCGGGCGCCGCCACAGCCGTTTGGCAGGGATGGGCGTAGCCCGCGCCGACCAGCATCAGCGCCGTCTCGACCAGGGTGCCGAAGTTCATGCCGGCCAGCGCCGGGCTGGCCGCCATCTCCGCCAGCGACATCTCGCCGGCGCGTAAGTCCGCCAGCAGCGGGCCGTACAGCGCCGGATTGCCCTGCGCCTCGCCCATCGGGATTTTGAAGCTGTACGCCCCGTCCGCCGGGATGTTGAGGGCGGCGAGGCGAATCCGCCCGACGGCGGCCTGATGCTCCTGCTGCGTCAGCCGACAGAGTCCTTTTTGGTAGATGTCGCGGCGGAAGCCTTTGTTGGAGGCGAAGTCCAGGATAGTCTGCCGCAGCACCGGGTCGGCCTCGGCGAGCAGCGGCAGCAGCCCGGCCGGGGCCGAGGCGCTGTCGAGGTTTTCGGCCAGCGTGGCGCTGCCCAGGTAGTCCAACTTGGCCGAGGCGCAGTCCTCCGCCATGTCGGCAAAGTCAACGATGCGCCAGTCGCGGTTGAGGTATTCGTGGGGAATGTAATTGCCGGGCTGCTTGGCGATGTGGCCGAGCCGCCCGGCGATGTCGTTGGCGTTGAAAAACGCCGCCCCGCCCTCGACCAGGCGCTGGATGAAGCCCAGCGCCTCCTGCCCCTGGATGTCCGAGCGCAGCGCCGGCCGCCGCTCGGCGTACAGCCGCATCAGCCGGCGCAGCGGCACCATCGCCGCCCAGCCCGGCGCGCAGTTGTAGCTGATGTAGGCCAGCCCGCCGGGCTTGAGGAAGCGGCGCATGAAGGTCTGGATGTGCTGTTGATTGTCGCGGCTGACCCAACTGTAGACGCCGTGCAGCGCGACGAAATCGAACAGCGGCCAGTCGCCGTCCGCCGCCTCGGCCAGCTGCGCGAAGCTGGCCTCGTGGAACTCGGCGTTGGCAAGGCCGGCGCTTTCCGCCAGGCGCTGCGCGTGGGCGGTCTGCGCCGGGTTGAAGTCGAAGCCGTAAAAGCGCCCGGCCGGGTTGGCCGCCGCCAACAGCGCGAGGCCGAAGCCCTGGCCGCAGCCGAGTTCGGCGTAGCGGTAAGGCCGGCCGGTGTCCGGCGCGTCAAAGCCCAGCAGCGCCGCCGTCGCCGCCAGCCAGGCCGGCGACATTTCCGGCGAAAAGCCGCTGACGTAATTGATGTCGGTGACATACCCCTCGCCCCAGTCTGCCATGGTGCCCGCCTCTTGCCGCTTAAGTGTTGGATGAATGAAGGCGGGCATTCTAACGGATTTGCGGCCTCGCGGCGGCAATGGGCCGGGCGCTTTGGCGGGGGGCGCGGCCAACGCCTGCGCTCCGCCCGCCAATCCAATGAATCCCAACGGCCTAGCCCAAGACCGGGGCTTGCCTGCTGCCGTGCCGCCGATGAACCCGGCGTCGGCAAGCGCGGACGCCGCAACAGGAACGCCGCGTCCTGGGCCATCAAGCGCCGCCGGCAAGCATGCGACGCTCCACCGCTGGGATGGAATGATGGATGGGCAAGGTGGAAAATTCGATGAAAAACTTTGGATCGCCCCTTGATTTTGCTGGGCCGTCCTAGGCGGCCGACGGAATAATCCAGCCGGCGCATGGAATGTGGCTGCGGCAGAAAGAAAAATTGTATCCGCAAGATGGATTGCTCCCTATTTTCGGCGGAATGCCCGATGGGGCGGATGGAATACAGGATGCGCCGCTTGAAAACTTCCATCGGAAAGATCGAAGCGACTATGCGGGTCATGAAATGTTCGCATGTTAATCCATGCAGATGCCGGGTGGGGAATACTCCTAGCTCGCACCGTTACGGGTTAAATATTGACTTATTTCGACACGTCATATACAGTCTGTTCTCGGAATCAGCCTTATTTTTGAGGTCGACATCATGTTAGGCATCACGAAATTTTACTACCTATGATTACTGCTCGTGACACTGAGGAAACGCTCCGGGATCTAGCAATCCAAAGGCCGCTATTTCACTCTGAGGCTGATTTTCAGCACGCTCTTGCTTGGCTCGCCCACCAAGCATATCCAAATACTATTGTTAGGCTCGAACTCTTATTTCGGACTGATGATTCAAGTGAATATCTTGACCTTCAATTCGCCAACGGAAGTCAAGCTCTAGCGGTTGAGCTGAAATACAAAACTCGGAGGCTTCTGCTTCAACACGCAGGAGAGGACTACATCTTAAAACAACAAGGCGCACAAGACACAGGGCGATATGACTTTTTGGCGGATGTCGCTCGCCTTGAGCGTTTTGTCTTGGCAGGACGTGCGACTGCTGGTTGCGCAATCCTACTGACTAATGATCGGTCTTACTGGTCAGAATCGGCTCGACATGGAACAGTTGATGAGATGTTTCGTCTGTCAGAGGGTCGCGTTTTGCATGGCTCTCTTGCTTGGCTTGAGCACGCTTCTGCTGGAACAAAGCGCAGCCGTGAGAAAACAATCGAACTCAAAGGCAAGTACACTGCAAATTGGAAGACTTACTCAATGCCGCACAATTCTCCCGGCGGGGAGTTCCGTTATCTCGCGTGGCACATACACTGATGGCTAATCTTGCGTTTGAGCCGGGTGGGCAGACGGCTTTATCGTCTGCCCACACGCTTCTCCAAATACTCTGCTCAATCGGTGGGCAGGCAAAAAGACGCCTGCCCACCCTACCCGGCTTGTTCAGGTCGAGCTCTTGGGCGATCTGCGCGTTGGACAGGTTCAGCCGGGGAGGGTGGGCAGACGGCTTTATCGTCTGCCCACGCGCTTCTCAAAAATACTCTGCGCAATCGGTGGGCAGGCAAAAAGACGCCCGTCCACCCTACCCGGCTACGACTTCTCCTTACCCTCTCCGAGATAAACGGCACGGAATATGCTTTTAGAAAACAAACTGGCTGACAAACCCCGAGGGTTTGGCGCGCATTGCAACA